>NZ_CAMHZN010000037.1:0-78 GCF_946190335.1 Streptococcus mitis | reverse complement strand
AAAAAAAAAAAAAAAAAAAAAAAAAAAAAAAAAAAAAAAAAAAAAAAAAAAAAAAAAAAAAAAAAAAAAAAAAAAAAA
>NZ_CAMHZN010000036.1:0-78 GCF_946190335.1 Streptococcus mitis | reverse complement strand
CCCCCCCCCCCCCCCCCCCCCCCCCCCCCCCCCCCCCCCCCCCCCCCCCCCCCCCCCCCCCCCCCCCCCCCCCCCCCC
>NZ_CAMHZN010000035.1:0-95 GCF_946190335.1 Streptococcus mitis | reverse complement strand
GACAACGCAACAACAAACGATGCGGTAGAACAAGCTAAGACTGCAGGAACAACAAGTGTAGACTTAGTCACTCCAACGCCAGTAGCTAAGCCAGC
>NZ_CAMHZN010000034.1:0-95 GCF_946190335.1 Streptococcus mitis | reverse complement strand
GCACCTTCTGCACCTTTATCACCCTTAGGTCCCTTGATGTTACCTTCTTTTTCCCATGTGCCGTTATTCTTAACGAAAACGTCACCTGTTTCTGT
>NZ_CAMHZN010000033.1:0-98 GCF_946190335.1 Streptococcus mitis | reverse complement strand
CGTGACGGACGTGATGGCGCAGCAGGACGTGACGGCCGTGATGGACGCGACGGAAAAGACGTATTGAACGGCAAAGTTGATCCAACAACAGAAGGTAA
>NZ_CAMHZN010000032.1:0-98 GCF_946190335.1 Streptococcus mitis | reverse complement strand
TTCGTTAAGAATAACGGCACATGGGAAAAAGAAGGTAACATCAAGGGACCTAAGGGTGATAAAGGTGCAGAAGGTGCGCAAGGACCTAAAGGTGCGGA
>NZ_CAMHZN010000031.1:0-104 GCF_946190335.1 Streptococcus mitis | reverse complement strand
AAAACGTCACCTGTTTCTGTGTTAACGTATTTATCGCCGTCTTTACCTTCTGTTGTTGGATCAACTTTGCCGTTCAAGACGTCTTTTCCGTCGCTTTCTTGCCG
>NZ_CAMHZN010000030.1:0-128 GCF_946190335.1 Streptococcus mitis | reverse complement strand
GATGCGGTAGAACAAGCTAAGACTGCAGGAACAACAAGTGTAGACTTAGTCACTCCAACGCCAGTAGCTAAGCCAGCGGCTAAAAAAGCAATAGACGATGCGCTGAAAGCTAAGGAAGCAGAAATCGA
>NZ_CAMHZN010000029.1:0-128 GCF_946190335.1 Streptococcus mitis | reverse complement strand
CCAGGACGCGACGGACGTGATGGAGCACAAGGACCTGCAGGACGTGACGGACGTGATGGACGCGACGGAAAAGACGTCTTGAACGGCAAAGTTGATCCAACAACAGAAGGTAAAGACGGCGATAAATA
>NZ_CAMHZN010000028.1:0-135 GCF_946190335.1 Streptococcus mitis | reverse complement strand
TCCAACAACAGAAGGTAAAGACGGCGATAAATACGTTAACACAGAAACAGGTGACGTTTTCGTTAAGAATAACGGCAACTGGGAAAAAGAAGGTAACATCAAGGGACCTAAGGGTGATAAAGGTGCAGAAGGTGC
>NZ_CAMHZN010000027.1:0-135 GCF_946190335.1 Streptococcus mitis | reverse complement strand
TCCAACAACAGAAGGTAAAGACGGCGATAAATACGTTAACACAGAAACAGGTGACGTCTTCGTTAAGAATAACGGCACATGGGAAAAAGAAGGTAACATCAAGGGACCTAAGGGTGATAAAGGTGCAGAAGGTGC
>NZ_CAMHZN010000026.1:0-149 GCF_946190335.1 Streptococcus mitis | reverse complement strand
ACCCTTAGCTCAACTGGATAGAGTACCTGACTACGAATCAGGCGGTTAGAGGTTCGACTCCTCTAGGGTGCATTTTTCTATTTAACTCGGGAAGTAGCTCAGCTTGGTAGAGTACTTGGTTTGGGACCAAGGTGTCGCAGGTTCGAATC
>NZ_CAMHZN010000025.1:0-154 GCF_946190335.1 Streptococcus mitis | reverse complement strand
CGAACCACCGACCTCACGCTTATCAGGCGTGCGCTCTAACCACCTGAGCTACGCGCCCAAGTTAAAAACTTGGTAATGTAATTTGAACAAAGTTCAAAGCGGGTGACGAGAATCGAACTCGCGACAACAGCTTGGAAGGCTGTAGTTTTACCAC
>NZ_CAMHZN010000024.1:0-155 GCF_946190335.1 Streptococcus mitis | reverse complement strand
CACCCAAAATAGGGAATGAATCTGGAAGACCAATTGATGATCCAATCAAACGAACAATGTAAACCAAAGCAATGGTTAGAAGGGCCATCAAGAAGGTCAAAAACCCTGTTGAGAAGCTATCAATCCAAGTATTCTTGAAGCGAGCCATAGCTGAA
>NZ_CAMHZN010000023.1:0-155 GCF_946190335.1 Streptococcus mitis | reverse complement strand
CTAAGCGAACGACGGGATTCGAACCCGCGACCCCCACCTTGGCAAGGTGGTGTTCTACCACTGAACTACGTTCGCACCGTTTTCTTCTATCTAAAAATGCCGGCTACATGACTTGAACACGCGACCCTCTGATTACAAATCAGATGCTCTACCAA
>NZ_CAMHZN010000022.1:0-155 GCF_946190335.1 Streptococcus mitis | reverse complement strand
AAGGGACCTAAGGGTGACCAGGGTGCTCAAGGTCTTCAAGGACGTGACGGACGTGAAGGTGTACCAGGACCAGCAGGTCGTGACGGACGTGATGGCGCAGCAGGACGTGACGGCCGTGATGGACGCGACGGAAAAGACGTATTGAACGGCAAAGT
>NZ_CAMHZN010000021.1:0-155 GCF_946190335.1 Streptococcus mitis | reverse complement strand
CAAACAAGAAGAGTTAGAACGGGTCTTAAGACATGAACGCTTCCGAGGGCGTCAAAGAGTATTAAGAGACTTACGTACTGTGTTTAAGGAGTTTGATATCCGTACTCGGTAAGAAGCTATGCAAAAAAAAGAAAAAAACAGAAAAAGTAGTTGAC
>NZ_CAMHZN010000020.1:0-155 GCF_946190335.1 Streptococcus mitis | reverse complement strand
ACTTTGCCGTTCAATACGTCTTTTCCGTCGCGTCCATCACGGCCGTCACGTCCTGCTGCGCCATCACGTCCGTCACGTCCTGCTGGTCCTGGTACACCTTCACGTCCGTCACGTCCTTGAAGACCTTGAGCACCCTGGTCACCCTTAGGTCCCTT
>NZ_CAMHZN010000019.1:0-155 GCF_946190335.1 Streptococcus mitis | reverse complement strand
CCGGCTGAAGGGAACGGTCTTGAAAACCGTCAGGCGTGTAAAAGCGTGCGTGGGTTCGAATCCCACATCCTCCTTTTGTATTAACGCGGGATGGAGCAGCTCGGTAGCTCGTCGGGCTCATAACCCGAAGGTCGTAGGTTCAAATCCTGCTCCCG
>NZ_CAMHZN010000018.1:0-156 GCF_946190335.1 Streptococcus mitis | reverse complement strand
AAGTGTGGCGACACATGTAGCGGACTAATACTAATAGCTCGAGGACTTATCCAAAGTAACTGAGAATACGAAAGCGAACGGTTTTCTTGGTTTGAATAGATATTCAATTTTGAGTAGGTATTACTCAGAGTTAAGTGACGATAGCCTAGGAGATAC
>NZ_CAMHZN010000017.1:0-158 GCF_946190335.1 Streptococcus mitis | reverse complement strand
CTAGGGAGTTTAGCTCAGCTGGGAGAGCATCTGCCTTACAAGCAGAGGGTCAGCGGTTCGATCCCGTTAACTCCCATTTAAGCGGGTGTAGTTTAGTGGTAAAACTACAGCCTTCCAAGCTGTTGTCGCGAGTTCGATTCTCGTCACCCGCTTTGAAC
>NZ_CAMHZN010000016.1:0-162 GCF_946190335.1 Streptococcus mitis | reverse complement strand
TGCTTTCTCTTCAGCTGTTAAGTCGTTGTTCGCATCGATTTCTGCTTCCTTAGCTTTCAGCGCATCGTCTATTGCTTGCTTAGCAGCTGGCTTAGCTACTGGCGTTGGAGTGACTAAGTCTACACTTGTTGTTCCTGCAGTCTTAGCTTGTTCTACCGCATC
>NZ_CAMHZN010000015.1:0-179 GCF_946190335.1 Streptococcus mitis | reverse complement strand
AAAGAAGGTAACATCAAGGGACCTAAGGGTGATAAAGGTGCAGAAGGTGCGCAAGGACCTAAAGGTGCGGATGGAGCACAAGGACCTGCAGGACGTGACGGTCGTGATGGACGCGACGGAAAAGACGTCTTGAACGGCAAAGTTGATCCAACAACAGAAGGTAAAGACGGCGATAAATA
>NZ_CAMHZN010000014.1:0-236 GCF_946190335.1 Streptococcus mitis | reverse complement strand
TTGGGCGCGTAGCTCAGGTGGTTAGAGCGCACGCCTGATAAGCGTGAGGTCGGTGGTTCGAGTCCACTCGTGCCCATAAAGTTTGGTCCGTTGGTCAAGGGGTTAAGACACCGCCTTTTCACGGCGGTAACACGGGTTCGAATCCCGTACGGACTATTTTGGAGGATTACCCAAGTCCGGCTGAAGGGAACGGTCTTGAAAACCGTCAGGCGTGTAAAAGCGTGCGTGGGTTCGAA
>NZ_CAMHZN010000013.1:0-248 GCF_946190335.1 Streptococcus mitis | reverse complement strand
GCACAAGGACCTGCAGGACGTGACGGACGTGATGGACGCGACGGAAAAGACGTATTGAACGGCAAAGTTGATCCAACTACAGAAGGTAAAGACGGCGATAAATACGTTAACACAGAAACAGGTGACGTTTTCGTTAAGAACAATGGCACATGGGAAAAAGAAGGTAACATCAAGGGACCTAAGGGTGACCAGGGTGCTCAAGGTCTTCAAGGACGTGACGGACGTGAAGGTGTACCAGGACCAGCAGG
>NZ_CAMHZN010000012.1:0-311 GCF_946190335.1 Streptococcus mitis | reverse complement strand
GCTTTTGCATCTTCCTTAGCTTTTGCTTTCTCTTCAGCTGTTAAGTCGTTGTTCGCATCGATTTCTGCTTCCTTAGCTTTCAGCGCATCGTCTATTGCTTTTTTAGCTGCTGGCTTAGCTTGCGCTGTTGGAGTGACTAAGTCTACACTTGTTGTTCCTGCAGTCTTAGCTTGTTCTACCGCATCGTTTGTTGTTGCGTTGTCGATTGCTGTTTTCGCTGCGTCTGCTTTCGCTTTTGCATCTTCCTTAGCTTTTGCTTTCTCTTCAGCTGTTAAGTCGTTGTTCGCATCGATTTCTGCTTCCTTAGCTTT
>NZ_CAMHZN010000011.1:0-383 GCF_946190335.1 Streptococcus mitis | reverse complement strand
ACGTCACCTGTTTCTGTGTTAACGTATTTATCGCCGTCTTTACCTTCTGTTGTTGGATCAACTTTGCCGTTCAATACGTCTTTTCCGTCGCGTCCATCACGTCCGTCACGTCCTGCAGGTCCTTGTGCTCCATCACGTCCGTCGCGTCCTGGTAAACCTTGAGCTCCATCCGCACCTTTAGGTCCTTGCGCACCTTCTGCACCTTTATCACCCTTAGGTCCCTTGATGTTACCTTCTTTTTCCCAGTTGCCGTTATTCTTAACGAAAACGTCACCTGTTTCTGTGTTAACGTATTTATCGCCGTCTTTACCTTCTGTTGTTGGATCAACTTTGCCGTTCAATACGTCTTTTCCGTCGCGTCCATCACGGCCGTCACGTCCTGC
>NZ_CAMHZN010000010.1:0-1175 GCF_946190335.1 Streptococcus mitis | reverse complement strand
TCGATTTCATCAGTCTTAGCTTTGAGAACTTCGTCGATGACTTTCTTAGCTTCTGGCTTCGCTACTGCGTCTGGATTTACATTGTTTACTTCTGTTGTTCCGTTAGCCTTAGCTTGAGCTACTTCGGCGTTTGTTGTTGCATTATCGATTGCTTGTTTTGCCGCATCTGCTTTGGCTTTCGCGTCTGCCTTAGCCGCAGTTTTCTCTTCATCTGTTAAGTCTGTGCGAGAATCTATCTCGACATTCTTAACTTTAAGAGCTTCGTCGATGGCTTTTTTAGCTTCTGTTTTCGCTACTGCATCTGAATTGACTGAGCTGACTTCTGTTATTCCAGTTGACTGATATTGGTCTACTTCGGCATTTGTTGTAGCGTTATCGATTGAGTCTTTTGCTACATCAGCTTTTGCTTTCGCGTCTGCCTTAGCCGCAGTTTTCTCTTCCTCTGTTAAGTCATTATTAGCGTCAATCTCGTCGTTCTTAGCTTTCAGCGCATCGTCGATGGCTTGCTTAGCTGCTGGTTTTGCCTCAGCTATTGGATTTACTGATTCTACACTTGTTGCTCCATTAGTCTTAGCTTGTGCTACCGACTCGTTTGTTGTTGCGCTATCGATTGCTTCCTTAGCTGTGTCAGCTTTCGCTTTAGCGTCTGCTTTGGCTGCAGTTTTCTCTTCATCTGTTAAGTCTGGACGAGAATCTATCTCGTCATTCTTGGCTTTAAGGGCTTCATCTATCGCTTTCTTAGCTTCTGGTTTCTTAACTGCTACTGGATTTACTGAATTTACACTCGTTGCTCCATTAGTCTTAGCTTGTGCTACCGACTCGTTTGTTGTTGCGCTATCGATTGCTTGTTTGGCTGAGTCTGCTTTGGCTTTCGCATCTGCTTTCGCTGCAGTTTTCTCTTCTTCCGTTAAGTCTGGACGAGAATCTATCTCGGCATTCTTAGCTTTAAGAGCTTCGTCGATTGCTTGTTTAGCTGCTGGTTTCGCTACTGCGTCTGGGTTTACTGAAGTCACTTCTGCTATACCAATTGACTTAGCTTGATCGACTGCAGCATTTGTTGTCGCGTTATCGATTGTTTGTTTAGCTGTATCAGCTTTAGCTTTTGCATCTTCCTTAGCTTTTGCTTTCTCTTCAGCTGTTAAGTCGTTGTTCGCATCGATTTCTGCTTCCTTAGC
>NZ_CAMHZN010000009.1:0-5034 GCF_946190335.1 Streptococcus mitis | reverse complement strand
GGTCCGTTGGTCAAGGGGTTAAGACACCGCCTTTTCACGGCGGTAACACGGGTTCGAATCCCGTACGGACTATGGTATGTTGCGGATGGAACACTTGATGAAAAAAGATTAAAAAAGTTTCAAAAAAGTGTTGACAAGAAAAAGCAGCTGTGATATACTAATATAGTTGTCGCTTGAGAGAAGTGAGTGACAAAGACCTTTGAAAACTGAACAAGACGAACCAATGTGCAGGGCACTACAACTAAGGTTGTAGTACTGAACAATGAAAAAAACAATAAATCTGTCAGTGACAGAAATGAGTGAGAACTCAAACTTTTAATGAGAGTTTGATCCTGGCTCAGGACGAACGCTGGCGGCGTGCCTAATACATGCAAGTAGAACGCTGAAGGAGGAGCTTGCTTCTCTGGATGAGTTGCGAACGGGTGAGTAACGCGTAGGTAACCTGCCTGGTAGCGGGGGATAACTATTGGAAACGATAGCTAATACCGCATAAGAGTAGATGTTGCATGACATTTACTTAAAAGGTGCAATTGCATCACTACCAGATGGACCTGCGTTGTATTAGCTAGTTGGTGGGGTAACGGCTCACCAAGGCGACGATACATAGCCGACCTGAGAGGGTGATCGGCCACACTGGGACTGAGACACGGCCCAGACTCCTACGGGAGGCAGCAGTAGGGAATCTTCGGCAATGGACGGAAGTCTGACCGAGCAACGCCGCGTGAGTGAAGAAGGTTTTCGGATCGTAAAGCTCTGTTGTAAGAGAAGAACGAGTGTGAGAGTGGAAAGTTCACACTGTGACGGTATCTTACCAGAAAGGGACGGCTAACTACGTGCCAGCAGCCGCGGTAATACGTAGGTCCCGAGCGTTGTCCGGATTTATTGGGCGTAAAGCGAGCGCAGGCGGTTAGATAAGTCTGAAGTTAAAGGCTGTGGCTTAACCATAGTACGCTTTGGAAACTGTTTAACTTGAGTGCAAGAGGGGAGAGTGGAATTCCATGTGTAGCGGTGAAATGCGTAGATATATGGAGGAACACCGGTGGCGAAAGCGGCTCTCTGGCTTGTAACTGACGCTGAGGCTCGAAAGCGTGGGGAGCAAACAGGATTAGATACCCTGGTAGTCCACGCCGTAAACGATGAGTGCTAGGTGTTAGACCCTTTCCGGGGTTTAGTGCCGCAGCTAACGCATTAAGCACTCCGCCTGGGGAGTACGACCGCAAGGTTGAAACTCAAAGGAATTGACGGGGGCCCGCACAAGCGGTGGAGCATGTGGTTTAATTCGAAGCAACGCGAAGAACCTTACCAGGTCTTGACATCCCTCTGACCGCTCTAGAGATAGAGCTTTCCTTCGGGACAGAGGTGACAGGTGGTGCATGGTTGTCGTCAGCTCGTGTCGTGAGATGTTGGGTTAAGTCCCGCAACGAGCGCAACCCCTATTGTTAGTTGCCATCATTCAGTTGGGCACTCTAGCGAGACTGCCGGTAATAAACCGGAGGAAGGTGGGGATGACGTCAAATCATCATGCCCCTTATGACCTGGGCTACACACGTGCTACAATGGCTGGTACAACGAGTCGCAAGCCGGTGACGGCAAGCTAATCTCTTAAAGCCAGTCTCAGTTCGGATTGTAGGCTGCAACTCGCCTACATGAAGTCGGAATCGCTAGTAATCGCGGATCAGCACGCCGCGGTGAATACGTTCCCGGGCCTTGTACACACCGCCCGTCACACCACGAGAGTTTGTAACACCCGAAGTCGGTGAGGTAACCGTAAGGAGCCAGCCGCCTAAGGTGGGATAGATGATTGGGGTGAAGTCGTAACAAGGTAGCCGTATCGGAAGGTGCGGCTGGATCACCTCCTTTCTAAGGATAAGGAACTGCGCATTGGTCTTGTTTAGTCTTGAGAGGTCTTGTGGGGCCTTAGCTCAGCTGGGAGAGCGCCTGCTTTGCACGCAGGAGGTCAGCGGTTCGATCCCGCTAGGCTCCATTGGTGAGAGATCACCAAGTAATGCACATTGAAAATTGAATATCTATATCAAATAGTAACAAGAAAATAAACCGAAAACGCTGTAGTATTAATAAGAGTTTATGACTGAAAGGTCAGAAAAATAAGGTTAAGTTAATAAGGGCGCACGGTGGATGCCTTGGCACTAGGAGCCGAAGAAGGACGTGACAAACGACGATATGCCTTGGGTAGCTGTAAGTAAGCGATGATCCAGGGATTTCCGAATGGGGGAACCCAACAGGTACTACCTGTTACCCGCATCTGTTAAGGATGTGAGGAGGAAGACGCAGTGAACTGAAACATCTAAGTAGCTGCAGGAAGAGAAAGCAAAAGCGATTGCCTTAGTAGCGGCGAGCGAAACGGCAGGAGGGCAAACCGAAGAGTTTACTCTTCGGGGTTGTAGGACTGCAATGTGGACTCAAAGATTATAGAAGAATGATTTGGGAAGATCAGCCAAAGAGAGTAATAGCCTCGTATTTAAAATAGTCTTTGTACCTAGCAGTATCCTGAGTACGGCGGGACACGTGAAATCCCGTCGGAATCTGGGAGGACCATCTCCCAACCCTAAATACTCCCTAGTGACCGATAGTGAACCAGTACCGTGAGGGAAAGGTGAAAAGCACCCCGGGAGGGGAGTGAAATAGAACCTGAAACCGTGTGCCTACAACAAGTTCGAGCCCGTTAATGGGTGAGAGCGTGCCTTTTGTAGAATGAACCGGCGAGTTACGTTATGATGCGAGGTTAAGTTGAAGAGACGGAGCCGTAGGGAAACCGAGTCTGAATAGGGCGAATTAGTATCATGACGTAGACCCGAAACCATGTGACCTACCCATGAGCAGGTTGAAGGTGCGGTAAGACGCACTGGAGGACCGAACCAGGGCACGTTGAAAAGTGCTTGGATGACTTGTGGGTAGCGGAGAAATTCCAAACGAACTTGGAGATAGCTGGTTCTCTCCGAAATAGCTTTAGGGCTAGCGTCGACATTAGAGATTCTTGGAGGTAGAGCACTGTTTGGGTGAGGGGTCCATCCCGGATTACCAATCTCAGATAAACTCCGAATGCCAATGAATTATGGTCGGCAGTCAGACTGCGAGTGCTAAGATCCGTAGTCGAAAGGGAAACAGCCCAGACCACCAGCTAAGGTCCCAAAATAATTGTTAAGTGGAAAAGGATGTGGGGTTGCACAGACAACTAGGATGTTAGCTTAGAAGCAGCTATTCATTCAAAGAGTGCGTAATAGCTCACTAGTCGAGTGACCCTGCGCCGAAAATGTACCGGGGCTAAAACAATTTACCGAAGCTGTGGATACCTTTATAGGTATGGTAGGAGAGCGTTCTATGTGTGATGAAGGTATACCGTGAGGAGTGCTGGAACGCATAGAAGTGAGAATGCCGGTATGAGTAGCGAAAGACAGGTGAGAATCCTGTCCACCGTAAGACTAAGGTTTCCAGGGGAAGGCTCGTCCGCCCTGGGTTAGTCGGGACCTAAGGAGAGACCGAAAGGTGTATCCGATGGACAACAGGTTGATATTCCTGTACTAGAGTATGTAGTGATGGAGGGACGCAGTAGGCTAACTAAAGCAGACGATTGGAAGTGTCTGTCTAAGCAGTGAGGTGTGATATGAGTCAAATGCTTATATCTGTAACATTGAGCTGTGATGGGGAGCGAAGTTTAGTAGCGAAGTTAGTGACGTCACACTGCCAAGAAAAGCTTCTAGCGTTTAAACATACTCTACCCGTACCGCAAACCGACACAGGTAGTCGAGGCGAGTAGCCTCAGGTGAGCGAGAGAACTCTCGTTAAGGAACTCGGCAAAATGACCCCGTAACTTCGGGAGAAGGGGTGCTGACTTTAAGTCAGCCGCAGTGAATAGGCCCAAGCAACTGTTTATCAAAAACACAGCTCTCTGCTAAATCGTAAGATGATGTATAGGGGGTGACGCCTGCCCGGTGCTGGAAGGTTAAGAGGAGTGCTTAGCGTAAGCGAAGGTATGAATTGAAGCCCCAGTAAACGGCGGCCGTAACTATAACGGTCCTAAGGTAGCGAAATTCCTTGTCGGGTAAGTTCCGACCCGCACGAAAGGCGTAATGATTTGGGCACTGTCTCAACGAGAGACTCGGTGAAATTTTAGTACCTGTGAAGATGCAGGTTACCCGCGACAGGACGGAAAGACCCCATGGAGCTTTACTGCAGTTTGATATTGAGTGTCTGTACCACATGTACAGGATAGGTAGGAGTCTATGAGATCGGGACGCCAGTTTCGAAGGAGACGATGTTGGGATACTACCCTTGTGTTATGGCCACTCTAACCCAGATAGGTGATCCCTATCGGAGACAGTGTCTGACAGGCAGTTTGACTGGGGCGGTCGCCTCCTAAAAGGTAACGGAGGCGCCCAAAGGTTCCCTCAGAATGGTTGGAAATCATTCGCAGAGTGTAAAGGTATAAGGGAGCTTGACTGCGAGAGCTACAACTCGAGCAGGGACGAAAGTCGGGCTTAGTGATCCGGTGGTTCCGTATGGAAGGGCCATCGCTCAACGGATAAAAGCTACCCTGGGGATAACAGGCTTATCTCCCCCAAGAGTTCACATCGACGGGGAGGTTTGGCACCTCGATGTCGGCTCGTCGCATCCTGGGGCTGTAGTCGGTCCCAAGGGTTGGGCTGTTCGCCCATTAAAGCGGCACGCGAGCTGGGTTCAGAACGTCGTGAGACAGTTCGGTCCCTATCCGTCGCGGGCGTAGGAAATTTGAGAGGATCTGCTCCTAGTACGAGAGGACCAGAGTGGACTTACCGCTGGTGTACCAGTTGTCTTGCCAAAGGCATCGCTGGGTAGCTATGTAGGGAAGGGATAAACGCTGAAAGCATCTAAGTGTGAAACCCACCTCAAGATGAGATTTCCCATGATTTTATATCAGTAAGAGCCCTGAGAGATGATCAGGTAGATAGGTTAGAAGTGGAAGTGTGGCGACACATGTAGCGGACTAATACTAATAGCTCGAGGACTTATCCAAAGTAACTGAGAATACGAAAGCGA
>NZ_CAMHZN010000008.1:0-37636 GCF_946190335.1 Streptococcus mitis | reverse complement strand
TCTAGGATTCGATTTCGAAACTTGGTTTTGAAATATTTTCTTAAACGAGGAATATCTTCTGCCAGATCTTCTTCTCTACTAATCAATTCATGTAAGCAAATCATACCCTCTTGGTCCCAATCCGATAGATCCCATAAATGAAGGTAATATTCATTTCTACACTTATATACAATGCCTTGGACTTCTTTATACAATTTTTTAATCATAATGTTCCCCTTTCTAGATACAGTTTAACAAATAATGAAGATAATTTGGTTCTTTCCCCCATTCTGTTTCTTACATCGTCTCAACTGCACAAAAAAAAGAGAGGGCTTGCCTCTCTCAGGGTTATAATTCTGCAATTTGGTTTAGGTTTACTTCTGCAACTGTGTCATTACCAAACATAGAGATAATCATCTTCACTTTATTGTTATCAATCTCTGTAATCTTACCAGTATAGTCTGCAAAAGCACCATCAATGATACGTACAGTTTGACCAACTTCAACATCAATATCAAACTCTTGTACAGTTTGTCCCATAGAAACCAAGATATCACGGATTTCTTGTTCCAATAATGGAGTCGGTTTTGATCTATTTCCGTGAGATCCGACGAATCCTGTAACGTTTGGTGTGTTTCGAACAACAAACCAAGCTTCATCTGTCATCACCATTTCCACAAGAACATAACCTGGAAAACGATTTTCTTCTACTTCTTTTCTCTTTCCATTTTTTTCAACTTGCACTGTTTGTGTTGGAATTTCAACGCGTAGAATATTATCCAACATATTGTAGGTTTGTGCACGTTGCAATAGATTTTCTTTTACCTTATTTTCATAACCAGAATAAGTTTGTAAGACAAACCACCCTTTATCAAAACTATCCATGATACTTCCTTTCACAATAGAAGATTTTTAGCGTGAATAACTCCACAGATCTTCTAAAAAATGTTAATAAATCGAATCAAACCTGAAACAATCAACTTGTCAAAAATATAAATAATCACAACAAAGAAAGCAGTGTATTCCATGATAGAACGAAAATCTCTCCAGCTTTCCTTGCGAGTTGGCCATGTTGTGTCTTTAAGAAGTCTAAAAATATCTCCAATAAAACGCATCGCTCTCTCCTATCTCGTTTCTCTGTGTGTAGTGTACTTACCACAATGTTTACAAAATTTATTTACTTCTAGTCGTGTAGGCTTGGGGTTTCCGCTGATCTTGATTGAATAGTTTCTAGAACCACAAACCGCACAAGCTAGGCTTGCTTTTTTTAGTGCCATAACGCCTCCATCTTATCTATTATAACAAGAAAGCTAGGCTTTGACAAGCATCTTAACGAAATAGATTGACTACCGAATCCCATATCGTTTGAGCCTTTTCCTTAATTTTAGCATCCGAGATAGCCCGACTAGCCTCATCTACTAGACTTTGCGCACGTCCTCGAATATCAGAAAGGCTATTATCCGTCTGATTCGTTTCATTACTCTGCACTTGATTTCTTGTATTGGCTGGTGCAATTCCATTTTGCTTATAAGCATTTTCAACCGTAAAGGTACTTCCTGGCGTATAAGGTAAAATGGTATTAGCAATGTTTCTAAAGACATGGGCTGCACCGTTTGAAGTAGATCCTGCTAGATAGTGGCTTTCATCAGTGGTAGGGAAACCAAGCCAGTGACTGATCACCACATCCGGAGTATAACCAATTACCCACTGGTCACTTGTGTATTCAGGATTGAAAACAGCTTCAGTTGTTCCAGTTTTTCCTGCCATGACATAGTCTGCAGGCGATGAACTAATACCTGTTCCGTTTGTAAATGTTCCCAACATCATACTGGTCATCTTGTCAGCTACAGACTTATCAATCACCCGTTTTTGTGAATTTTTATGGCTCGCAATGACCTGACCACTAGCATTTTCAATTCTACTAATAAAATGAGCTTCCGGCATTAAACCTTCATTTGCAAAGGCAGCATATGCTTGAGCCATTTGAAGAGGGTTGGTTTCAACACCGCTTCCCAAGGCGACACCAAGAACACGATCGACCTTTTCCATGTTGAGTCCGAATTTTTCGCCTGCCTCAAAAGCCTTATCAACGCCCAAATCATTAACAGTGGCAACAGCAGGCAGATTAAGCGATTCTGCCAAGGCTTGATACATAGGAACTTCTCGACTCGTTTTGATCCCTGCATAGTTATCAACCTTATAGCTGTCATACTGCATGGTATGGTTATCCAACTGCTTATTCAAAGCCCAGCCAGCTTCAACTGCAGGCGTATAAACAACTAAAGGCTTAATTGTAGAACCAGGGCTACGTTTTGATTGAGTTGCATAGTTGAAATTCCGGAATCCAGTTTTATCATTGCCCGCAACTTGACCGACAACTCCACGAACTCCTCCTGTTTTCGGTTCAAGAGCTACACTTCCTGATTGTGCAAATGTTCCATCCTCTGCCCTCGGAAATAGCGCTGTATTTTCATAGACAACCTGCATATTTGCTTGGTAGTTTTGGTCCAGCTCTGTGTAAATGCGGTAGCCATTATTGACAATTTCTTCCTCTGTTAGATTATACTTGGAAACAGCTTCATTAACAACCGCATCAAAATAAGAAGGATAGCGGTAATCTGAAATTTTCCCTTCATACTTATCGTGCAATCGCGAAGTCATATCAACTTCTGCAGCTTCGGTTTCTTGGTTTTTATCAATGTAACCCGCTGCAAGCATATTTTGCAAGACAGTATCGCGACGATTAGTCGAATCTTGTACGGAATTCAAAGGATTATACAGTTCCGGCCCCTTTAGCATTCCTGCTAGAGTCGCAGCTTGATCCAGACTCACTTCTGATGCAGAAACTCCAAAGTATTTCTTACTGGCATCTTCTACACCCCACACACCATTTCCAAAATAAGCGTTGTTAAGGTACATGGTCAAAATTTGATCCTTACTATATTTTTTTGTTAATTCTAAGGCAAGGAAAAATTCTTTCGCTTTTCTCTCAACAGTTTGATCCTGCGACAGATAGGCGTTTTTAGCCAGCTGTTGGGTAATAGTAGAACCACCACCTGAACGACCAGCAGTTACAATCGCCAAGAAGAAACGACCATAGTTAATCCCGTCATTTTTATAAAAAGAACGGTCTTCTGTCGCAATAACGGCATTCTGCAAATTTTTACTGATATCAGTCAATTCAACATAAGTTCCTTTTTGACCAGACAAGGCACCAGCCTCCTTTTCTTCACGGTCAAAAATGAGAGTTCGAGTTTTCAAGGCATTTTGCAAATCATTGACATTGGTTGATTTGGCAACAGCAAACAAATAGGTTCCAACCAGCAAGCCTGCACTCAAACCTAGTATAAGGACAATCTTTGTTAGATGATAGCGACGCCAGAATTTTCGAATTGGACCTACTTGGGCTAATTTTTTTCGATCACTACGAGAGCGACGCAAGCTAGTAGACCCAGAATCCTCTGATTCACTTGTTTCTTTTTTAAAAAGAGAAAGAAATTTCTCGAATAATTTATCTAATTTCATGCGTTTATTTTATCATCTTCATCATAGGAAGACAAGAATTTAGCTATTTCCTATCCAAATAGGGCTTTTTTTGTTACAATATCTGTATGCAATTCACATTTACATTACCAGACTCTCTACCTCAAATGACGGTAAAGCAATTACTTGAGGAACAACTCCTCATCCCTAGAAAAATCCGTCATTTTTTGAGAATCAAGAAACATATTTTGATAAATCAAGAAGAAGTTCATTGGAACGAGACGGTAAATCCTGGAGATGTTTGCCAATTGACTTTTGACAAGGAAGATTATCCCGAAAAAGAAATCCCTTGGGGCAATCCTGACCTCGTTCAAGAGGTTTATCAAGATCAACACTTAGTTATTGTAAATAAACCAGAGGGGATGAAAACGCATGGTAATCAGCCAAACGAAATCGCCCTTCTGAACCATGTCAGTGCCTATGTTGACCAAACCTGCTATGTCGTTCATCGTCTGGACATGGAAACCAGTGGCTTAGTTCTCTTTGCCAAAAATCCTTTTATTCTGCCTATTCTCAATCGCTTACTGGAGAAAAAAGAGATTTCTAGGGAATATTGGGCACAGGTCGACGGACATATCAACAGCAAAGAGCTTGTTTTCAGGGATAAAATCGGACGCGATCGTCATGATCGCAGAAAGCGAATAGTTGATACAAAAAATGGGCAATATGCTGAAACACATGTAAGCAGATTAAAACAATTCCCAAACAGAACTTCCTTGGTTCGTTGCAAACTAAAGACAGGGCGAACCCATCAGATTCGTGTCCACCTTTCCCATCATGATCTTCCTATCCTGGGTGATCCTCTCTATAATAGTAAATCAAAGACAAGTCGTCTTATGCTCCACGCCTTTCGACTTTCCTTTACCCATCCACTTACTTTAGAGAAGCTAACTTTCACTACCCTTTCAAATACTTTTGAAAAAGAATTAAAAAAGAATGGATGATTGTGTCATCCATTTTTCCATATAAGAAAAGCAAGACCAGAGGCCTTGCTTTTCTATCGACTCAAGAATTATTTAGCGATTTTTGCGAAGTATTCAAGAGTACGAACAAGTTGTGCAGTGTATGACATTTCGTTGTCGTACCATGAAACAACTTTAACCAATTGTTTACCGTCAACGTCAAGAACTTTAGTTTGAGTTGCGTCAAACAATGATCCGTAAGACATACCTACAACATCTGAAGATACGATTGGATCTTCTGTGTAGCCGTATGATTCATTGGCTACTGCTTTCATAGCTGCATTCACTTCATCAACAGTAACGTTCTTTTCAAGAACAACTACCAATTCAGTTACTGAACCAGTTGGTGTAGGAACGCGTTGTGCAGCTCCGTCAAGTTTACCGTTCAATTCTGGGATTACAAGACCGATAGCTTTTGCAGCACCAGTTGAGTTAGGTACGATGTTAGCAGCACCAGCGCGAGCACGACGGAGGTCACCTTTACGGTGTGGTCCATCAAGAATCATTTGGTCACCAGTGTAAGCGTGGATAGTAGTCATCAATCCTTCAACAACACCGAAGTTATCTTGAAGAGCTTTAGCCATTGGAGCCAAGCAGTTTGTAGTACATGAAGCACCTGAGATAACTGTTTCAGTACCGTCAAGAACGTCGTGGTTAGTGTTAAATACAACTGTTTTAACATCTGATCCACCAGGAGCAGTGATAACAACTTTTTTAGCTCCACCTTTAAGGTGTTTTTCAGCAGCTGCTTTAGTAGCAAAGAAACCAGTTGCTTCAAGAACGATTTCTACACCGTCGTTAGCCCAGTCAATTTGTTCTGGATCACGTTCAGCAGAAACTTTAACGAATTTACCGTTAACTTCAAATCCACCTTCTCTAACTTCCACAGTTCCGTCAAAACGACCTTGAGTTGTGTCATATTTCAACAAGTGTGCAAGCATAACTGGATCTGTAAGGTCGTTGATGCGAGTAACTTCAACACCTTCTACGTTTTGGATACGGCGGAAAGCAAGACGACCGATACGTCCGAAACCGTTAATACCAACTTTAACTACCATTAGTGATTTCCTCCTTATGAAAATCATGAAAATTTTATTGTGAAAAGAGTAACTTGAATCACTACAAATCACCTTTCAACAAACCTATTATATAACTATTTGAGTTGAATTGCAAGTACGGGCGTTGTTTTTTGTCTACACCTCACTTATTTTTCTTTCTCCTTTGAAAGCCTATACTGCTGTCTTTCTTTGTCTACCTAGTCATTCCCCACTTTCCTTTTCAGATGAAAAGTGAAAATAGAAAAGATAAAAATTATTTTCAATCTTCCAATTTTACAAAAAAGAGACAGGAAATTCCTGCCTCTAGGCTGATAACAATTATTTACGACGTCCTGGTCTTTCTTTGTAACCATAGTAAGAATCTTCGATGATTTCTTGCATGTGATCAACCATTGGAAGACGTGGGTTAGCTGGTGAACATTGATCTTCATAAGCAAGGAATGCCAATTCACGAGAATGTTCTTTCCATTCTTTTTCATCGATTCCTTGTGCTTTGAAGTTCATTTGGATACCTACGCGCTCACCAAGTTCGTAGACAGCTTTTGCGTAAGATTCCACACCTTCTTCTGGAGTAGAAGCTGGAAGTCCAAGCATGCGTGCGATATCTTGGTATTTTTCATCTGCACGGTAGTAGTTGTACTTAGGCCATGTTGCTGTCTTAGCTGGACGTGTACCGTTGTAGCGGATAACGTATGGAAGCAAGATTGCATTTGTACGACCGTGGATTGTGTGGAATTGCGCACCAATCTTATGGGCCATTGAGTGAGAAATACCTAGGAAGGCATTGGCAAAGGCCATACCAGCGATTGTTGAAGCATTGTGCATTTTCTCACGTGAATGGAAGTCTGCATTCTTAACTGAGCTTTCAAGGTTTTCGAATACAAGTTTGATTGCTTGAAGTGCAAGTCCATCAGTATAGTCGCTAGCCATTTGTGATACGTAAGCTTCAGTCGCGTGGGTCAATACGTCCATACCAGTATCAGCAGCTACAAATCCAGGAACTGTCAATACCAAAGCAGGGTCTACGATTGCCACAGTTGGTGTCAATGAGTAGTCAGCGATTGGATATTTACGGTTGTTTGCTTTATCAGAGATAACAGCAAATGGTGTTACTTCAGATCCTGTACCAGATGTAGTTGGGATAGCGATGAATTTAGTCTTCTTACCAAGCAATGGGAACTTGAAGGCGCGTTTACGGATATCCATGAATTTTTGTACAAGGTCACGGAAGTCCACTTCTGGTTGCTCGTAGAAGAGCCACATTACTTTAGCAGCATCCATTGGTGAACCACCACCGAGAGCGATGATTGTATCTGGTTTGAAGGCGCGCATGATTTCAGTACCACGGTTTACAGTTGTGATATCTGGATCTGGTTCTACATCAGCAAAGATTTGGTAAACAACCTTATTGCGACGAAGGTCAAGTTGTTCGATGATACGATCAAGGAAACCAAGCTCTACCATGGCATGGTCAGTAACGATCATGACACGTTCAACGTCACGACATTTTTGAAGGTATTGAATTGAATCACGTTCAAAGTATGTTTTTGAAGGAAGTTTCATCCATTGCATGTTATTTCTCCGTCTTCCGACTTTTTTGATATTCAAGAGGTTAATGGCACTAACGTTATCCCCAACTGAGTTACGTCCGTAAGAACCACATCCGAGTGTCAATGATGGCAAGAAGGCATTGTAAACGTCCCCGATACCACCGAAAGTAGAAGGTGAGTTACAGATAACACGAATAGCTTTAACAGCTTTACCAAATTCTTTAGTCAATTCTTCATCAGCTGTGTGGATGGCTGCTGAGTGCCCAAGACCGTTAAATTCAACCATTTGACGAGCTTTGGCAATACCATCTTCACGGCTTTCAGATTTCAAAACTGCGATAACTGGTGACAATTTTTCACGAGTCAATGGCTCATTTTCACCAACTTCTTTACATTCTGCAGCAAGAATGTTTGTTCCTTCTGGAACTGTAAATCCAGCTTGTTCAGCAATCCAAGTTGCTGGCTTACCAACGATGTCAGCGTTCAATTTCGCACCAGCACAGTTTTTGCTGTTTGCTTTCACGCCGAAGCAGAATTCTTCAAGAAGTGCTTTTTCTTTTTTGTTTACAAAGTAAGTGTGATAAGATTTGAACTCTGCTACAAATTCATCGTAAATCTCTTTATCAATGATAACCGCTTGTTCTGAAGCACAGACCATACCGTTGTCAAATGATTTAGACATGACGATATCGTGTGCAGCCTGGCGGATGTTAGCTGATTTTTCAACATAAGCTGGAACGTTTCCGGCACCTACCCCAAGAGCTGGTTTACCACATGAGTAAGCCGCTTTAACCATGGCATTACCACCTGTTGCAAGGATTGTTGCAATACCTTCGTGGTTCATAAGCGCACTAGTTGCTTCCATAGATGGTTCAGTAATCCACTGTACACAGTTTTCAGGAGCACCTGCTTTAATCGCAGCATCACGAACGATTTGAGCTGCGTGAGCTGATGATTCTTGAGCTGATGGGTGGAAGGCAAAGACGATTGGATTACGTGTCTTCAATGAAATCAATGCCTTAAAGATTGCTGTTGATGTCGGGTTTGTTGTAGGGGTGATACCACAGACAACACCGACCGGTTCAGCGATGAGGGTCAATCCTGTCACATCGTCTTCTTCGATAACGCCAACTGTTTTAGTGTGGCGCATATTGTTTACTACGTGTTCACAAGCAAACAAGTTCTTAGTTGCTTTATCTTCAAATACACCACGTCCTGTTTCTTCAAAGGCATGTAAAGCCAATTCTCCGTGGGCATCCAAAGCTGCCACTGACGCTTTAGCTACGATGTAGTCGACCTGATCTTGGTCGAGTTTACGCATTTCTTCAAGAGCAACTAAAGCTTTTTGCACCAAGCCATCGACATGCTTTTCAGCAGCGAGTTTCTTTTCCTCTGGTGTCACAGTTTTTTTATCAGCCATATTTTCCTCCATAGCTTTCAAGGATTGATATCCTTTGTTAATTTTTTCACAAGTTTATTATAACGCATTATTTTAACTTTGTAAACAGTTTCATAAACATTTCACAAAGAATTCTTTACTGTTTGTGAAATTTTTCTCATTTTCTTTATTTATCAAGTTTTTTCTTTAGAGTTTGTGAAATTAATTTCCAATATTTTTTATTTCACAAGCTTGATTGGAAGAGGGACTTGGAAATAGATAGATTTTCTAGTAAGCGCTTACTTTATAATTCTAATAATACCTCCTTTGATAAGGAGGCTTTATTTTTGTTGAAAAACGCCTTGTTTAAAAGTCCCTTCATAAACGACTTCTTGTTCTGTTGTTAGTTTCCCTTTTCCTTCAGCCTGACCATTTACAAAATCACCTTCGTAGGTCCAGCCTTCTTTGGATTGAAAGGTACCTTTTCCGTTGAAAGCTCCATTGTTGAAACCACCAGTATATTGGTCTCCATTTTGGAAAGTAATGGTACCTTGTCCATTCATTTTACCACGTACAAGACTGCCGTCGTAAACAATCGTTCCATTATCAAGCTTTAGAACACCTTTTCCGGGAATATTTAGAAAAAAGACGAGTACAGCACAGAAAACAATGGTAACTACTGCCAAAAGCTCTAAACGTGGACGAGTCAGATAGACACGATACTTTTCGTAAAAATTCTTAAGATTTTCCATCTTCACTCTCCTTTTCTAAACGTTCTAACCATGCTTGACAACCCTCTTGAACACGTCGATAGGTTTCCTCAAAATCTCCTGTATACCAAGGATCTGGAACACTTTCAGATGCGAATGAGTAAATCTTATCTTGACAGTCTGCTGGACACATCTGACGTAAGTCAGAAACATTTGAAGCATCCATGCCGATAATATAATCAAAGGCTTCAAAATCTTCCTTACTAATCTGAAGCGATGTCTTGTGCTTGTCATAAGGAATCTCATACTGTTGCAAAATTCCCTGAGTACCCTTATGAATCGGATTGCCATGTTCCCAAGAGGAAGTCGCTCGACTTTGGATTTCATAATTAGCTGTCATTGATTTCATAACAAACTCGGCCATAGGGCTACGGCAAATATTCCCCAGACAGACAAAGACTAGTTTTTTCATCCCATTTCCTTTCTTTTATAGAAAAACGGGAGTTCGTGATCCCGTCTTATTTTTCAATTGCGCCTTCTAATGAAGCTGTTTCTTTCAGCGGCAATACGGTCTTGATAGCAGCTAGTTCAAAAGTCAAGTAAACTCCATCTACATCAAGAACAATTGTTCTCTTCTCAGTGTCTACTTCATCGACTGTTCCGTAAAGTCCACCGATTGTAATCACTTCATAGCCTTTTTGTAGTTTATTTAAGCTTTCCATACGCTTTTGTGCTTGTTTCTTTTGAGAGCGTTGCGTAAAGAACATCAAGCCCACCATAGCCACAAGAATGATTAAAAATGTATATTGTGATTCCATTATATTCTCCTTTGTCTTTTACATAGGACTACTATATCAAATTTCAGCTACTTTTACAAGATTGTACCTTGCTTTTCTAGTAAGAAAAACCAGAGCTTGCGCCCTGATTTTTAGGATTATTTCAAATTTTGAACGACTTTTACAAGATTTTCGACAGTAAAGCCATATTCTGCCAAGACTTTTGGTGCTGGGGCAGAGGCTCCAAAGGTATCAATACCAAGAACAGCACCATCTAGTCCAATATATTTGTACCAGTTTTGAGTTGCACCCATTTCGACTGCAACACGACGGCGAACTGCATTTGGAAGAATTTCTTCCTTGTATGCTGCATCTTGTTTATCAAAGACATCTGTAGATGGCATGCTGACTACGCGGACTTTTGCGCCTTGACTAGCCAATTCTTTGGCAGCTGAGACAGCAAGATTAACCTCTGATCCTGTTGCAATCAAGATGGTATCAAAGTCGGCTGCATTTTCATAGACAACATAAGCACCTTTAGCAACTTTATCAAAGTCTGTTCCTTCTTCAACAGTCAAGTTTTGACGGGTCAAGACAAGGGCGGTTGGTGTTTTCTCACTTGTCACTGCAAGGTACCAAGCTGCTTGCGTTTCACGCGCATCTGCTGGACGGAAAACATTCAGATTTGGCATGGCACGAAGACCTGCTAAGTGCTCAACTGGTTCGTGCGTTGGACCGTCTTCCCCGACTGCGATTGAATCGTGGGTAAAGACATAAGTCACAGGAAGTCCTTGTAAGGCTGACAAGCGAACAGCTGCCTTCACATAGTCAGAGAAGACGAAGAAAGTTCCACCGTATACACGAAGTCCACCGTGAAGGGCCATCCCGTTCAAGATCGTTCCCATTGCAAATTCACGAACACCAAACTGAATGTTACGGTTCAAGCGATTGGCATCGTCTTGAAGTCCGTCAGTCTTGATATAAGTCATGTTTGAGTGAGCTAGGTCAGCTGATCCACCTAGGAAGGTTGGTAACTTAGCTGCCACAACGTTCAAAGCATCCTGACTCGAGTTACGAGTTGCTTGAGAGAAGCCATTTTCTAAGGCTGGGAAGTCTGCTGGAGTCACTTCAACTGGATCACGTCCATCAATAATGGCTTCTACTTCTGCTGCCAGTTCTGGATGAGCCTCTTTATAGTCAGCAACTAATTTTGTCCAAGCTTCATAAGCTGATGCGCCACGGTCTGCAACATGTTCTTTGAAATCAGCATAAACTTGTTCTGGGATTTCAAATGGTTCGTAGTCCCAACCAAGGGCTTGACGAGTTGCCGCAGTTTCATCTGCTCCAAGAGGAGCACCGTGTACAGCATTAGTTCCTTGTTTGTTTGGAGAACCGTATCCAATCACAGTCTTTACTTCAATCAAAGATGGTTTTCCTGAAGCTTTAGCTGTTTCAATAGCAGCATGAATTGCTTCCAAGTCTGTTCCATCTTCAACCAAGGCTGTATGCCAACCATAGGCATTGTAACGGTCACGAACACTTTCTGTAAAGGAATCCTTTGTCTCACCATCCAAGTTAATGTCATTTGAATCATAAAGAACAACCAACTTGTCCAGTTTTTGCAAACCTGCGTATGAAGCTGCCTCGCTTGAGACACCTTCCATCAAGTCTCCGTCTCCACAGATAACGTAAGTATAGTGATCAAAGATATTGTAACCTTTGCGGTTATATTTAGCTGCCAAGAAACGTTCTGCTTGGGCAAAACCAGTAGCAGTTGAAATACCTTGACCTAGAGGACCTGTCGTAGCATCAATCCCTGCTGTATGACCAAATTCTGGGTGACCTGGTGTTTTTGAACCCCATTGGCGGAAGCTCTTAATTTCATCCATGCTGACATCTTCAAAACCAGAAAGGTGTAGAAGGGCATACAGGAGCATTGAACCATGGCCTGCTGAAAGAATAAAGCGGTCGCGGTTAATCCAGTTTGGTTGAGCTGGATTGATACGAAGTTGTTTTGTAAAGAGGCTGTAAGCCATTGGAGCCGCTCCCATAACCACACCTGGGTGACCTGAGTTGGCTTTATTGATGGCGTCAATACCTAGGAAACGGATTGCATTAACAGATAGATTTGACATAGAATTTCCTTTCTATTTAAGGTGATTATTGGATCACACATTCTATTTTACTATTATATGAAAAAATACATAGAATAGCAATAAATCAATTCGACTCTAGATAAGTCTCGTGATTTCTACCCTCTGGTCGCCTGATAGTAGGGAAGTAAGCGTTCATATGCTTCTTCCAATTTTTCTAAAATTGCTTCTAATGATTGATTTTCAATAAAAGAAACATCTGCTTTAACTAACACTTTTCGGGTTTCTTGACTTCCTACCTTCTCGACTAAAACCTGACGATTTTCTTCGTTCGCATCCCATCTTTGACTTTGACCATCTGAGTAGGCTAGATAATAAATTCCTTCTACCACTGGAACTTCTAATACCTTGGCCTGCTTGCTTAGAGTTTGCTCATCTTTCTTGCGCTCTATGAAACTGACTTCCAAAGAAATTCCAAAGTCAGCAGGTGTTCCATACAAACGAAGAGCCATCATAGGTTCTGTCACTTTCCCCTCACGTTGTAGATAAACCCAGAAGTGTGGTCTCAAACGCTGCGCTTGGTTCATCCACTGACTAGTCTGTTGGAGCTGCCATTCTGGATGACTTATCTGAAATGCTTTAGCCAGTTCTGTAAAAGCTTTTCGAGCCTCTTGACCTTTATGGCGCAATTCCAGCATTTTTTCTCGTTCATCTCCAGCTTTATCAGGATTACGGTACTGCAAACCTGCAAAGTCTAGATAGTCTCTTATCTTATTCAACATCCGTTTAACCTCCTCTAGTTAGCAAAAAATCAGGATAAACCTGATTTTACTTATTCTGTATCTACAACGACATAGCGATTTGGCTCATCACCTTCAGAGTAACTCGTCACGCCATCCATACGCGAAATAATACGATGGATAATCTTGCGTTCGCTATTCGACATTGGATCTGTTTGATGACTGCGCCCTTCTTCTAAAACACGAGTTGCCAACTTTTGAGCATATGTCTGCAAGACTTCTGCACGGTGTTCAACATAATCATTGACATTGATTGTGATGTAGAAGGTTCTTGAATAGCGGTTATAAAGATAATTTTGAGCCAACAGTTGCAAAGCCTTCAAGACTTTACCATGATAACCGATAATACGACCTGGCTCATTGGTATCGATTTGTAAATTGATGCTACGACGGTTGTAGTCATTTGAAATCGTCGCCTCAACGTCCATATCATCAATAATCGTTTGAACATAAGTCGTTACTTCCGTAGCTACTTGTTCAATATCAAAGCTCGGTTCCACCTTTAAGCCCAAATCTTCTAATTCTTGACTTTCAGTTTGCTCGGCTTGGCTTTCAATATTAGGAGTTTCTACTTCTCCTTCGAGAGCAGTTTCTTCAAGTTGTAATTCATTTAAAATCTCAATGTGACCAGTTTCTTCTAAGATAGTGCTGGCATGTCTTTCATGTTTTAAGATTTCAGCCTTGACTTCATCAGAAACCCCTTGGCCTCCCTCTTCAATCTTTTTAATTGCTTCTACAACATGCCCCAAATCAACAGTTGCTTCACTGACTGTTTTAACAGGCTCATTCAAATCATTAATTTGCTTTGGAACTCCCTTTACAGCTTGTTGGTTTGCTTTTACAACTGTCGTTTCACTAATAGCATCGATATCCACTTGGGCTGGTTTTTTACCAAATAAGCCAAGAAACCCTTTTTTCTCACGAGAAATGACTTTGATATGAGCCTTCATTCTTGGAATATCTAATTCTTTCAATCCTTTCTGGATTGCTTCTTCAACAGTTGAACCTGTAAATACTACCATTACCAGATTCCTCCTTATTATTTCGTTTTCTGAGCCTTTTTCTTGGCTTTTCTTTTTCTATTTTCCAAATCTTTCTGTGCCTGTACTACGGCCTCGCGCTCTGCAATAATCTTGAATGGATTATTCAAGAAATAGGTTTGCAAGACTTGATAAGCATTGGACACTGTCCAGTATAGGGCGACTCCACCTGGTGCATAAACTGCAAAGATAAAAATCAAGACCGGAATACCATACATCATCGCAGTCGTAGCGCCATTACGCTCAGACAAGGCTTTATTAGACAGCCAAGTACTTAAAAAGGTAAATACAGCTGCTAAAATCGGAAGAACAAGGGTTGTATCCACACCACCAAGGTTAATCCATAAGAAATGACCTGTCTTCAAAAAGTCAACTCTTGATAGAGCTTGGAACAAGGCCAAGATAACCGGCATCTGAATCAAAATCGGCCAAAGAGAATCTGACTGTCTGACACCCATTTCTTTAAAGACTTTACGCATTTCCTGCTCTAGCTTGGTTCTGCTTTCCATATCTCGACCCGGATATTGTTCTCGAAGCGCCTTAATACGTGGTTGAGCTTCCTGCATTTTTCTAGAAGCCACCATTTGCACTTGAAAGACTGGCAAGAGAACTGTACGAATCAAGACCGTAAAGAGGATAATCCCCACTCCGATACTGATATCAAACGACAAAAAGCGAATAATTTCCGCAAAGAAGTAAACAAATTTACTCCAAAAATCAGCCGAATCGGCTGTGATATCGCTAGTTGCCCCATTTGTTGCACATGCTGTCATGATCAATAGAGACAGTCCTAGCAAACTAGTCAACTGTAGTTTCTTTTTCACTCCCATTTCCTTCCTGGTAAATCTTTGATAATTTTAATACGTGGAGTAGATTTTTCTCCATCTCTGCGTATCCCAAGATTTCGACCCCTTTTCGAGCAATGACAACAAAATCGACATCTTCTGCCAGACTCCCTTTTGCATTCTGGATAATATGTCGAATCCGTCGCTTAATTTGATTTCTAGTGACGGCATTCCCCAGTTTTTTGCTAACTGATAGACCTACTCGAAAATGGTTTTTCTGATTTTCTAGTTGGTAGACAACAAACTTGCGATTGGCAAAACTTGTCCCCTCCTTAAAAATCGCCTTAAAATCTTTCTCTCTTTTTACACGAAAGTTTTTCTTCAAAACTCAACTCCATCTATTAAATTACTACTATTATACCATATTTTTCAAAAAAGCCAATCATAGCAAGGTTTTGGACATTTCCATCAGAAAAAGAAGCTGGAAAAATCTCTTTCCCAACTCCTTGTACTGAATATTTTTTCTAATTTTACTTATTTTTTCAAGCGTTCAACGTCACGGGCAATGACCAATTCTTCATCTGTTGGAATAACCAAAACACGAATTTTCGCAGCCTCTGTTGAGATGTCTCCTGTCACACCAAAGACGTTCTTTTCTGGGTCAACATCACAACCAAACCAAGAGATACCTGAAATGACATCTTCACGTACGTTTGCAGCATTTTCACCGATACCTGCAGTAAAGATAATAGCATCTGCTCCATTTAAGACTGCAAGGTATTGACCGATATGTTTTTGGATACGATCAACATACATTTCATAGGCCAAAGTGGCATCGTGGTCCCCTTCTTCCATAGCAGCAATTACATCACGCATATCACTAGATTTACCTGAAACACCCATAAGCCCTGATTCACGATTAAGAACGTGACTAATGTCTTCAGGCGTGTTAAAGTCCTCTGTATATTGCATTAAGTAAGGAATGATAGCTGGGTCAATATCTCCTGTACGAGTTCCCATCATCACACCACCAAGTGGAGTGAATCCCATTGAAGTATCGACAGATTGACCACCCTTAACAGCTGTAATAGAAGCACCATTACCGATGTGGCAAGTAATCAATTTCAAGTCTTCTAATGGACGGCCCAAGAGTTTTGCAGCTTCTCCTGCTACAAACTGGTGACTTGTACCGTGGGCACCATATTTACGAACCTTGTTTTCTGTGTAATATTTTGTTGGTAGAGGGTAGCGATAAGCTTTCTCTGGCATAGTTGTGTGGAATGAAGTATCAAAAACAACTACACTGGTAATGTCTGGCAACAATTCCTTGAAGGCGCGAACACCTGCTGCATTAGCTGGATTGTGGAGAGGAGCCAACAAACTCAACTCTTCAACTTTTTCTAAAACATCCCCTTCAACAACTGTTGATTCTTTGAAATATTCTCCACCTGCAACAACACGGTGTCCAACACCTGTAATCTCATCATAAGCCTTGATAATATCGAAACGAATCAAGTCATCCAATAAGATTTTAACAGCTTGTGTGTGATTTTCGATATCCAAAATTTGTTGTTCAGAACGGCCATCAAATTTTACAGTTGAAATAGAATCTTTCAAACCAATCCGTTCAATTAAACCTTTAGCAAGAACTTTTTCCTCTGGCATTTGATAAAGTTGCCATTTCAAACTTGAACTTCCCGCATTGATTGCAATTGTTTTTGTCATAACATGATACCCCTTTTTAAGCGTTTTCATCTATTATAACAAAATCTATTTTATATTTCAGTACCTTGAGTCCATTTTTGAAAATTTTCTTTAAATTTCATTAAAACACTTGCATCTTGCAAGCTAGCAAGTGGATAAACAAAAGGCTCTACTGCTATTTCATTTTTCTTCTGTAGGATAAAAATAGTCTTAGATTGTTTGGCATTGGCAAAGAGATTTTCAGGCAAACTAATCATGGCAACTAGATTCGCCTCCTCTTTCAACCACCCTTTCAACAAATCACTCTGAGGACTGGTCAACAAATCACTCGGAGCGAGAAAAATAGCGTAGCCATCTGACTTGAGATACTTAAGTCCTTGTTCCATGAGCAAGTGATGAGCGTAGGTATGTTCTTGACTAGAAGCAACTTGATGGCGCGACGCAACGGCATCATCAGGATAATAGCCAACAGGCAAGTCGCTGATGACCACATCGCTTTCTTTGAGCATTTGTGGACGAACGGCATCTCCTTGGACAAAGCCAGCCTGCAAACCAATTACATCTGCCATGCTAGCTGCCAAATCAATCAACAAATCATCCACTTCCATTCCCAAGTAATCCACCTTTTTATCAAGCGAGGTCAAGAAAGTAGCGCCTAGAATTCCCATCCCAGAACCCATTTCGAGGATAGTAATTTCCTCCTCTTTAAACAACTCTTCCACAATAAACACCAAAAGTAAGGCAATAGCATCCGGTGTAAACTGGTGATTAGCCTGTAGGGGTTCTGTTTGCCCAGCCTTCATCAAGAGAAACTGGTAGGTCTTGAGCCATTCTTCTTTGCGTAGTGCTAAACGCTTAAGGGCTTGATTGTTATCTTTTACCTGATTTAGCTCAGTTTCACCATCCAGATAAATGCTGTTTTGCTCCACCAGGGCGTCATAAAAGTTGGTCGCCAAATCACTTTGAATGACTTGGACATTCTCTAGTAAATAGGTATAAGCTTGTTCAATTTTTTCAAAATCCATATTCCTATCTTACCAAATTTCCCTTCTTTTTTCCATCCTTATAGAAAAATCACTCCCTGACTAGGCGAGTGATTTTTGGGCTACTGTTAAAAAGAGTTCTGAGTAATTTCCTTGAAACAGGTCTTCAGCGCTATAGAGGGTCTGACTATGCACAGATGAAAAACCAAACTGGGCTAGCCTGTTTTCCAGTTCAACCAATTCAAATCCATGATGGTTAGCTTCTGTCTTGGTAAAATCAGCAAGTAGGAGTTGTCCATCTTCCTTCAAATGTTGATGAAACAGTGAGAGAGCCGCATCCAAATCAGGCATATGATGAAGAACACGACAAACAACAACGAGATCAAACTCTTGCTCCAAGGGATTTGCCAGTAAATCTTGCTCCAAAAACTGGATATTCTTGATGTCTTGCTGCTCCGCTTTCAAACGAGCTTGCTCCAGCATTTTCTCCGAAATATCCACCAATGTTACAGACTTGACCTGCTTGGCTAGGGGCAAGGTTAACAGACCCGTCCCTCCACCGAAATCCAAAATTTCTTTGTCTGATGGAGCATCAAGCTGTTTCTCGACTGCTTGATATACCAAGTTTGCAAGGAAAATATTTTTAGGGGAATCGAAAGTTTCTGCTTTGTGGTTAAAATCATGTTTCATGCTTTTAGTTTAACACAAAGTAGCTTGATTGGCTAGGAATTCTCTTTCTTTTCAACCTTCTCTTCTAATTTTTTCTTCTCTGCTTGATTACTTGAATCAGTCACTACTTTTTCCTTTTTATCCGTTTTCTCTTCTTTGATTTTGACGGAAGGAAAGATGAACTCATATTGACTCTTAGGCGTACGAACCCTTGTCACCAAGCTTGTTTTCTTATTTTGATAGCTCACCTGACCCAGATTAAAGGCCTGTTCCCCACTTTCTTGCTCAACCTTATCCTTGGTTCGCTTGGCCATAGCAAAAGCAACCAACTTTTCTTTATTTAAAGCATAGTCTTGATAATGGGCGACTTGTCGGTTCAAGTAAAATTGTAACAAAAGACTAAAGATGGCTGCTACGGTGACTGCATAGAGGAGAACACCTGCCTTAACTTTTTTCTTTTTCCACACGATAGATGAACTCCCTTTCTAAGCCTTTTTGAAATTGAAAACGAAAGCGAACCAGTTGATTGTCCTCTGTAATCTGCGCAGATTTGAGTCCATAAATCATAGGCTGATATCCTCGTCCACTGGCATCAGTTTTTCGAAAATCATCCGATTTAGACTTACCTATCGCAATTTCCTTGCCATCCTGCTTCATATAAATGAGATTACCTTCCACTTTTTCAAACTGCGAACGGTTTAATTCTGCCTCTAGCTGATCCACAAACAAGAGCCACTCCTTTTGCTCGCTTTGTTGCTGGTAGCGAACTTCTGAAATGAGGAGCTGACTCATGGCTTGAAAGAGGAGTAAACTTCCACTGATGACAATGAGGGCAATCAGGGATTCTAACAAGGTAAAAGCCTTGACCTTATGGCTCTTTGATAGCCAACAACTGTTCTGAGCCATAGTAGACCTCCAATCCTTTTTCACTAGAAAACACCTGAATCTCAACTCCGTTTATGTTTACCTGATTTTGACCTGTCTGCAGAGCCATCTTAGCCACCCTCAAGACTTCTTCCTTTTGCAAGATTTTTGCTTCTTCTTGCCTATTTTTCTGAATTTGTCCCAAAAGGAGGGTCGCGATGCTGGCAAAGATAGCTAGAGCGACTACTGCTTCTAGCAAAATCACTGCCCTAATTTTTTGTTTCCTTAATGCGTTTAATTTTTCCATTTCCTATATATAACTGATAGCGAATCGCTCCTTTGCTGGTCTGAAATTCAACTTTTGCCAGGGACGAATTGCCCCCAGCTCGGTCAAATGTAATGTTTTGGCCGGATGGTGCCTGAATTCCTTTAGGAACTGTCAACTTTTGACTGCCATTGCTCATGGTCTGTCCGTCTATGCTCAAACTTGTCTTTTGCTGACTGGCTACACTGCGTTTTTGAGTTTCCCGATAGAGTTCTTCAAACTCCATAAAGAAAATCTGCTCCTCTACCGCCGCAAAAGTGGACTGAACAGAGCCGGACAAGCTTAAGGCAAGGAGACTCACTAGACCCAAAACCAAGAGACTTTCCAGCATGGTAAATGCCTTAATCCGCGACCGTTTGAGTCTTATTTTGTTTTGCATGATATTCTTTATAAGCTTTAGCCTGTTCTTTTGTGATTCGCCCATCTGCTTGTAACTTGCTTAGGCTAGCATCTTCATTTTTATCCAAGCTATAAAGCTCTGCCTGACTTTCCACCACCTTAACAACAGCAGCTTTTCCTTTGTCATTGACCGCCTCTTTTTGCTTGGTCAAATTAGGTACAAAGAGCAAGAGAAGCACGCTGATGATGAGCAAGACCACCAACATCTCTACCAATGTAAAAGCTTTAACCTTAGTTTTTTTCAAGAATATCATCATTTTTTTCATTTTAAAAATTTACCTCCATATTTTGATACATGGGCATCAGCATTGCCGCATAAAGTAAAACGATAATCAGAGCCACAAAGATAAAGACCAGTGGCTGTACTAAGTTCATGGTGCGGTTGACTCGAGTAAAAAAGGCTTCCCAAGTTTTTTCAGCATAGATTTCCAACTCACTCCCCAGTTTGGATTTGACTTCCCCATACTCGATGATGAGGCTCAACTCCTTTTTAAAGAAAGGATAGGTCGCTATGGTTTGAGAAAATTCCCGACCATTTTGTAGAGCTTGAGCCAGGTCTTGACCGATTTCTTTAAAGAGCTGGGAACCTTGTTCCTGCATCATTTGAAAAATCTGCATCAACTCCATCCCCTGCGAAATCATATTACCCCATTCACGCGCATAATAGGCTGTCAAATAGGTCTTCACAAAAATTCCTAGAAAGGGAAGGCGTGCTAAAATAGAAAATACGCGCATCTTAGAACTTCTTTTATAAAAAGTTAGTGCTAAAAGGGTAAGTAGAGAAACAAACCCTACCATTCCTAGAAAAATTTGTGGCAGATTGCCGATAATTTGGGTGGCAATATTGCTACTATCCAGTTGTGGTAGTAGATAGTTCCGTAACCCCAGCATGATTAAGAGAAGAAACCCCAGCAAAATCAAGGGATAGGTCGCTACTTCAATTAACTTTTTCTTGACCTTGGCCAGATTGTCCAGATATTCTTCTATCTTTCCCAAACTCAGGTGGAGATTCCCATGGACTTCAGCTAGAGATAACTGAGTGACAATGGCACTTGAAAAGCCCAAACTTTCCATCATTTCTGAGAATGATTTCCCCTGAGATAAGCCCGCACGCATCTGGGTCACACACTGCTTGTCCAACAAGGCACTCCTATCTAGAAAGGAGATAGTCTCCACCAGATGAAAACCGCTGGAAAAGAGATTATTAAACAAGGTGATGATATTTTTTTGCTTAGCTGTAGCTAATTTTTTCCGTTTCAGCCTGAAGACTTGTGATATGTCCATCTTTAAGAAGCTGGTCAATCTGCGCATTCCAGCGAGTTGGCTGGTGTTCTTGATAGTCTTTGTTTGCAAAGTCAACGATTCCTCCTCCCCCGATTAATCTCTGGTAGCAGACTCCTTGCAGAACGACTGCCAATTCCTCCTCACTCACGCCCAACTCCAGTAAACGTTCATAAACTCCTCGGATACTCTTGGCGTGAATGGTTGAAAAGACTGTCGCCCCTGTCAAACTGGCTCTGACCACTGCACGCGCCGTCTCACTGTCCCGAATTTCGCCGATAATCAAGAGATCTGGTCGATGACGCAAAGAAAGCTTGATGAGATTTTCATAGGTTAGCCCAATCGCTTCATTCAACTGCAACTGGAGCATGTCGTCCTGCTTGATTTCTACAGGATCTTCGATGGACATGACTTGTTGTCCCTTAAAAAGGGACTTGGCCAATTCATGCATCAGGGTTGTCTTGCCACTGCCGACTGGACCAGCAAAGAGATAGAGTCCCCGTTGCCTGTACTTCTTTCCCAGTTCTTCAATATTCTGAAACCAAAAATGCAAGTCCTGCTCCTCATCGTGCAACAAGCGAATAACTAAACTCTCATGCCCTCGATAATCGCCAACGGTAGACAAACGTAGGGACGCCATCTTATCGTCATAGGTATAATCGCAGGAACCTAGCTGACTACGTCGCTTTTCCCCAACATTCATACCTGCCACAAACTTGAAATGACTGATGACGGCCGCAAACTTTTCAAAATCATAACAACCGATTTTACAACGCTCGTCTCCTATCCTCATATGAAGCTCATAGGCGTCTAACTTAGGGACAAAATAAATATCCTGCGCCCCTTTTTTCCGAGCCGAACGAATGATTTCTTGTGCAATTTCTTGAACCATACTTACCTCCTCACCTATACTATTCGCAAAGAGTTGGAAAAAATAAAAAAGCAACTCCAAAAAAGTTACTTTTTCTCTATTTTAATTTCATACGGCAAGAACGATGCCTTTCCTGACCGGTTTGTTTTTCATAGCCTGGGCGTAGTTTTTCATCTGGGATAACCTGCTCATCCTGTAAAAGAGCCAACGAATGGTATTGTTGTAAATACTCATCACATTCATCGCACCAGCGTTGGTCTTCTGGATCCCAAAAAATGGTCATCAAGTCACTTCTGCTTTTATAAAGAGGGGATTCTTGTTCCAATCTAAACCAGCAAGTTTTGTAGTATTTGAGAGCATCATAATACTGGTCAAACTTCTTACTTGCTACAATATCTTCTTCCCAACCTTCTAAGAACCACCACGGTTCAAAATCTCCGTACATTTCTATAACACGATACATATTCATTCCTCTGTACCGTATATTATAACCAATTCCGCCAAACAAGGAAAGTAAAATGCTCATTTCTTGACTTTTTTGATAAAAATCCAGCCATCTGATGATGACTGAATTTCTATTTACTTATATGATAAAACTTTTTACTTCTTAAGCTTCTGAGATATCATTTTCGATAATGACCTTAATGGCATGGTGGTCTGCTGCCTTACCGAAGACTTCATAGGCTTTTTCAATTTCACTTAGTTTGAAATAATGAGTTACCAATTTTTCTGGTTCAATCTTATGACTTTCAAGTGCTTTCAACAATTGCGGAGTGGTATTTGTAGATACCAAACCAGTTGTTACATTGATGTTGCGAATCCAAAGTTTGTCCAAATCGAATTCAACTGGTTTACCATGTACACCACAGTTGGCAACTGTTCCGTCTACACCGATAATCTTTTGACAGAAATCAAATGTTGCAGGAATACCAACAGCTTCGATAGCGACATCTACACCACGGCCATCTGTCAAATCATAAATTTCTTTAATGGCTTTTTCAGGGTCTGAAGAATTAACCTTATGAGTCGCACCGAATGATAAAGCAGTTTCCAAGCGGTTATCGTCTAAGTCCACCATAATCAATTTAGCTGGTGAATAGAATTGAGCTGTCAAAAGAGCAGCCAATCCAACTGGTCCTGAACCAATAATGGCTACACTACAACCAGGTTCTACTTTCCCTTTCAAGACACCAATTTCATACCCAGTAGGCAGAATGTCTGATAGCATAACCAAGGCTTCATCTGACAAGTCTTCTGGAGTGTGGTAAAGAGTGTTATCTGCATGAGGGACACGTAAATATTCGGCCTGCATACCATCAATCAAGTGACCGAAAATCCAACCCCCTTCGTCTTCACAGTGGGCATAAATTCCTTTTTTACAGTAGTAGCATTTACCACAGGCACAGACACAAGAAATCAAAACCTTGTCGCCTTTTTTGAAGTTAGAAACTCCTTCCCCAACTTCTTCAACAATCCCAATCCCTTCGTGACCAAGAATGGTGCCACTTTGGCAAGCGGGAACATCCCCTTTGATAATATGGAGGTCTGTTCCACAAATAGTGGTTTTTACGATACGCACAATAGCGTCTGTTGGCTTGCGAATCACTGGTTTGTCTACATCAACAAAAGAAGCAAGTCCTGGTTTAACATAAGTATAGGCTTTCATAAAGTACTCCTCCGTTTTTTTATTTGTACTATTTATAATATAATTGTAAGCCTTTTCATTTGTTTGTTCAAGCTTTTTTGTGATTTTTTTAACTTTTTCATTTACCGGTAAAGTACCATGCATAAAAAAGCAGAAGCTAGTCTCTAACTTCTGCTTTCTCTCTTATGCTTGATAACGTTTCACACCATCTAGGTAGGTTGCTACCAATTCCAAATCTTTGTCTAAAACAATAAAATCTGCATCATAACCTTCACGAATTTGTCCACAGACATCGTCAATATTAACAGATTTTGCTGGGTTAAGGCTAGCCATCATGACCGCTTCGTGTGGATTTGCAATACCCCACTCGACTACATTTCTCATACCATCTTTAAGTTTGAGGATAGAACCTGCCAAATTACCAGTAGATTTGAGACGTGCAGTTCCATTTGCTACTACAACAGGGAATTCTCCCAACATATAGTCACCGTCTTCAAGCCCACCAGCTGTCATACAGTCCGTAATAAGAGCGATGTTTTCTGTCCCCTTTTGCTTAAGTAAAATCTCACAAGCTTTTGGATCTACGTGATAACCATCACAAATCAATTCTGCGTAAGTATGTGGGAGCTCATACATAGCTCCTACCATACCTAGTTCGCGGTGTGTTAAACCACGCATCCCATTATAGGCATGTACCCATACACTAGCTCCAGCATCAACTGCCTTCTTAGCTTGTTCAAATGTCGCATCTGAGTGTCCAAGTGCAACTGTCACACCTTCACCTGTAATAGTACGTACAAAATCTTCTACCCCATCACGTTCTGGTGCAATAGCGATTTTATTTAGCATCCCTTTTGCAGCATCCTGCCAAGAATGAAACTCCTCAACACCCGGGTCTCTCATATAAGTTGGATTTTGTGCCCCCTTAAAAGTTTCTGTGAAATATGGACCTTCATAATAAATGCCACGAATCTTAGCACCTGTTGCTTCTTTATAATGGTTTCCAAGATTTTCAGTGACTGCAAGCAATTGCTCATAAGTGGCTGTTAAAGTTGTGGGCAAGAAACTGGTAACACCGGTACTAAGAAGTCCTTCACTCATAGTATGCAATGTACCTTCAATGTTGTTGTCCATCACATCTACACCTGCATATCCATGAATATGAGTATCCACAAGACCTGGTGCAATGCTATAACCAGTATAGTCAAGAACCTCTGCTCCTTCAGGAATTTGATCCACATGTTTCCCAAATTTGCCATCAACAAGTTCTAAGTACCCACCGCGACGAATGCCAAATGGATAGAAAAACTGATCCGCTTTAACGTAATTAGGCATAATAATGACCTCCTTAAAAGATTACTTTTGATATTTATTATGTCAATTACATTATAAACCTTTCTGATTCATTTGTAAATGGTATAGACCTGTTTTCTAGATATATTTTAAAAGAGCTGGATTTCTCCAGCTCTTCTCTTTTTAATACAAGTTATTTTGATTTAACCGGCTTGTCTTGAGCTGTTTGCAAGGCTGCAGCAATGGTATCTGCATACAATTTAGCTCCTGCTTCAATTTTACTATTGTCACTTCCAAAATGGACTTGGTCTGTCCCAGTCCAAATTTCTGGATGTTCCTTAGCAGCTTGATTCCAATCTGCTATCGTAATGTAAGGAGTTTTCTCTGCCAATTCTCTCATATAGGCAGCCGCCTTCTCAACGATTGCATAGGTCTCTTTTGTCTTATCCCCCTCATAAGGAGTCACCAAAACCATATGGTGGCCCTTAGGAAGATTTTTTACGATACTATCCCAATCTTCCTTGTAATTTTCAGGATTATTTACCCCAGTCGCAATGACCACCATCTTAGGTAAAAATTTATTCTGGCTATTGTTGAGCATGATTTCATTGGCAGTCTTGGTTGTTCTGCTGACCTGCGCGTTAATCTGTGCTCCAGGAAGGGCTGTCTGCAGGGCTGTATTTGCCCTTAAAGCCACCGAGTCACCAATTAACATAGTGCCATCAGCAATTCCTAAACTATCAGCTTCTGCCCGTTCTGTCATTACCTTGGTCTGGTTAATATTTGTTGCAGCTTGCTTCAAGCCATTGACAGTTAAGTCTGTCTCAAAAGCTCCCACTTGTGGTGCCAACAGAGTTACTAAGAAGACAATGAAGGCTAAAATTCCAGTACTTGCTGCAAGGATTATGTGAATATGAGGCAGGGGACGGAGGGTTTGTATAATAGGTGTGTCCTTTCCTGCAATCCAAGGTTCCAACACATAAAATGATAGACCGGCGAATCCATAAGAAAAAATCAAAGTTAATAACACAGCAAGAAGATTTGATGTCAACTGTGAAAAAATGATATAGAAAGGCCAATGGAAAAGATAAACCGCATAGCTAGTATCCGCTAAAAAGCTGATAATCTTTGGCTCCTGTATATGAGGAGTCTTTTCATGTAAGACACGCGCCGCCAGAATCATAGCAATGGCCGCAATGCTGGCAAGCAAGAAGCCCATAAGATAGGCAAAGAGATAGGTAAATTTGACAAAGAAGGTCAAAATGAGTAAGAAGCCAAAACCTCCTGCAAAAACTAAAAGGGTCTTGCGTAAATCCCAGATTTTATCCAACTGCTTAACTAAAGAAGTCGTATGACGAACGCCTACAATAGTTGCTAGGATACTTCCCAAAAAGAATGGATAGACATGAGTTAAACTGGAGAAGTAAACAGAGGAATAGGAGGTTACTAGAAAACTACCAATAAACATGGAGAAGAAACTAATCAAGAAGGCAGCAGCTGATAAGAGAAAAACCATCCCCTTCAACTGACCATTTGATTTAGCCTGTTTGGATAAGAACCAAACTGCCAATCCCCAAAGAATATAGTAGTGAACCTCAACTGCCAAACTCCAATTATGAACAAACAAATGAGGAATGAACTGAGATTCATAACTCCCACCTGTTAGGAGTTCATAGAAGTTTGTCATGAAGCCTAAGACACCCGCAATCTGACCCCCAATTCCAGCCACATAATCTTGTCGAACTAGAAAGGTAAAGGGCATGGTCACCAAGACCATCAAAACCACGGGCGGCACGATACGATAAAAGCGTCTCCTAAAAAATCCAACCAAATCAATTTCATGATTTTTAGAAAATTCTTCGATAAGTAGAGCCGTAATCAGAAAGCCTGAAAATGTGAAAAAGACATCTACCCCGAAAAATCCTCCAGGAAAGATTGTCTGAAAGAAATGATACAAGAGTACCAAAAGTAAACCTGTAATCCTAATCAAGGAAAACCATTTAATACGCATACGAGTTTATTCTCCCTTTCATTATACACTTTATTCTATCAAAAAAAGAAGAAAAATCCCAAGAGAAAACTTAGGATTTTTAGCTTATATCAATTCCAGTTTAAAAATTACGGCCTGACTTATTATAGCCATATTTTTCAACAAAATACTCACGGAATTCCAAGAGATTGTCATCCATGATGGCTTGTCTCACTTGCTTCATCAGGTTAAGCAAGAAGTAAAGATTGTGATAACTCGTCAAGCGGATACCAAAGGTTTCATCAGCCTTGAGCAGGTGACGAAGGTAGGCGCGTGTATAGTTCTTACATGTGTAGCAATCACACTCAGGATCCAGTGGCGTAAAGTCCTCAGCAAACTGAGCATTTTTGACAACCAAACGACCTTGACTGGTCATACAAGTCCCATTACGAGCGATTCGAGTCGGCAAGACACAGTCAAACATATCCACCCCACGAATCACCCCATCAATCAAGCTATCTGGCGCTCCCACCCCCATCAAATAGCGAGGTTTATTTTCAGGCAGCAGTTGAGTTGTAAAGTCCAAGACTGCATTCATCTCTTCGTGGGTTTCTCCCACCGCCAAACCACCGATAGAGTAGCCTGGGAAATCCATGCTAACAAGGTCATGAGCCGATTGGCGACGCAAGTCTTCAAATCCTGCCCCCTGCACAATCCCAAACAAACCTTGGTCATGTGGACGACGGTGAGCCTTCAAACCACGCTCAGCCCAACGACTGGTACGCTCGATTGATTTCTTAACGTAGTCGTATGGTTGATAAAACTGAGGACATTCGTCAAAGGACATCATGATGTCTGAGCCCAGATTGTTCTGAATAGAAATGGCTTTTTCTGGTGATAGGAACATCTTAGAACCATTGAGATGGTTTTTAAAGGTTACCCCTTCTTCTGTGATATTGCGGCTATCTGCTAAGGAATAAACCTGAAAACCACCACTATCTGTCAAAATAGGCTGGTCCCAATTCATGAACTTGTGGAGACCACCTGCGCGTGCGATGAGTTCATCTCCAGGACGAAGCCAGAGATGATAGGTGTTTGACAGGATAATTCCCGAACCCATCTCCTTCAATTCTTCAGGCGACTGAGTTTTGACAGTGGCTTGTGTCCCAACTGGCATAAACATAGGTGTTGGGAAGGTACCGTGGGGAGTGATGATTTCTCCCAGACGAGCTCCTGTGTGTTTTTCTTTCTTAATCAAACGATATTTGATTGGTGAATCTGACATTTTTTACCTCCGAAGCTGGAAAAGACAGTCCCAGTTCATACTTTGTGCCCAAGGGCATACTGTATGATTTTATCAAAAAAAGGAGGAACTGTCACGAACTATGGTATAATGAGAGAATGAAATACCCAAAAATTGATTTAAAAACCGTTCGTCTGCAAGCCAGACAATTTCAGGCTGAAAATCCCCGCCTCTTTCTCGTCTATCTCTTACCTAGCATGCTGGTCATCTTGTCTGGCTTCCTCAATCCCTTAGAGCGTATCAACGAAGCAATTTTAGAACAACCCTTTTTAAGCGTGTTTGGCCATGTATTCCAAGCCTACCTCTTTCCATTATTAGTTTCCTTTATCGGAACAATACTTCTAACCAGTTCAGTCTATACAACACTGAAACTCATCAAGAATCCTGATACAGGACTATCCGTCAAAAATAGTCTCACACTCTTTAACGAAGAGCACTTTTCACAAACCTTTTTGACTCTCCTTCTCAAACGTTTCTATCTCTTCTTATGGAGTATTCCTAGTTTGCTTGGAATTTACTTTCTTTTTTACAGTAGCTTTCTAGCAAAGAAATTCGTTGTCCTTCATCCTGAATTTCCCAATTTGGATCTCTCGTCAATTGAAACCGAGCACTTCCTCATGATCTTTGGTCTTTACTTTCTAGCAAGTATCCTCTTGATGATTGTCGGAAATAGTCTCTATATTCCACAATACTATGCCTATTCACAGGTAGAATTTCTCCTCTGTGACACCCTAGACTTAGGACAAGCCAAACCAGGACAAATCCTTAAAACCAGCCGTTTCTTAATGAAAGGTTACAAATTTCAGCGCTTTGTCCTAGACTTACAACTCCTTCCTTGGTATTTCCTCAATTGGATTACCTTTGGAATTGCTAGTTTCTCACTCCTACCCTACATTCAAATTAATAAAATGATTTTTTACCGAGCAGTACTGGCTCGAAAACGTCCAAAAGCTTGAAGGTAACCCCTCAAGCTTTTTTCTATCAATGAGTTTCTCCGCCTACCAACTTGAGGTCCTGATCTCCATGTTCTATAATGGCGCCGATTGCTGCTTCTATCCCTCGCCTAATATCCACTAAACTCATAGCTGGAGTGGTCGGTCGATTCACCACCTGTTCCATCATATAAGGAATATGCATAAAACCTGCCTTAACATGGGGAAATTTCTTTTCTACCAAATAGAGGACCTGATACATCAAATGATTGCAGACAAAAGTCCCTGCAGTATTGGAAACAGAGGCCGGCAAACCTTCTTTTTTTATAGCTTGAACCATCGCTTTAATCGGCAAACTACTAAAGTAGGCCGAAGCACCATCTGGGCGAATGGGAAAGTCAATCGGTTGATTACCCTCATTATCAGGAATCCGTGCATCATCTTGATTAATAGCTACTCGCTCAGGTGTCAAGCTAGACCTTCCACCTGCTTGGCCGATACAAAGGACAAAGTCCGGTTGATAGCGGTTCATCTCTTCTTCCAATACTTGAGCCGATTTGTGAAAGACTGTTGGCACTTCTAACCAACGGACCTCAGCACCATGGATTTCAGCTGGTAAACCTTTAATGGCCTCCAAGGCTGGATTAACCTTTTCCCCTCCAAAGGGCTCAAAACCTGTCACTAATACTTTCATTTCTAACTCCTCAAAACTAATTCAATGAGACTTTTTTCTTAGAAACAAGTATAACATATTTCTCTTATTCTGGAGTGAAAAGGACTAGAGAGGATAAGACTGGCATTAAAGTTTATTTAAAGAGGAAAATACTAATCAAGGCCAAAATAGCTGGTCCACCTTGCTTCAAAATAATTTTCTTGTCTGCTGTGAGAGAGCCATAAGCCGCAGCACCAATCACAAATAAAACAAAAATAGTCACAATTTCTAAATTCTGTGAGAAATAAATTCCATACAAGAGAAAGACTCCTAGCAAAGCATTATAAATCCCTTGATTTTTAAACAGTGAACTTACCGACGGACGAGCCTGTTCTTCCTTGTCCATGTTAAAGACACGACTAGTCGCATCTGATTTCGTTGCAATACTTTACAAATAAAAAATGTAAAAATGCTCCAAAGCAACAATCGTTGCTAAAATGATTGTAATAGTTGACATCTACTTCTCCTTAAATTTCTATATTTTCAATACCCAAAACTAATTTGTTTAATAAACGGCTGAGTTCTGTTCTTTCAGACTCTGTTAAGATACTTTCCATCTCTTCCTTAACCCTGATGTGCTGCAGAGGGGGATTCACTACTAACCGATTCTTCGCATACTTCGTAGCCTCTACCAACACTTCTCGCTGATTTTCAGGATTGCGATGACGCTCCACTAAACCTTCCTTTTCTAAAATCTTGAAATGCCGTGTCAAAGCAGCCTGATCAATTTTCAAACGCTCCTGAACTGCTATTTGATTACAAGGGGAATGCTTCAGCAAAAATAATAAAATCTGATACCGTGTCAAACTAATCCCAATCCTTTTTTCAAACAATTGCGTACTCGCTTGCTCAGACAAGCGGAGTTGATAAAGTAGATCTTGAATCTCTAGCATTTCTTCCTCTTTTTTCTTGATTTATCAATAGTTGACTAATCAACTCTAATATAAAGTAAAATAGATTGCAAGAATTTTGCTTAACTCATTACAAAATGCTAACTTCCCATTCTCCATTCATATTGATACTCAATGAAAATCAAAGGGCAAACTAGGAAGCTAGCCGCAGGTTGCTCAAAGCACAGCTTTGAGGTTGCAGATAAAACTGACGTGGTTTGAAGAGATTTTCGAAGAGTATGACAAAGAAAAAAACGAACGAGACTCGCTTCCTATCACGAAAGCTAGATCTCATTCGTCAAAATGATATTACCAAGTCTGGCTTATCCATTCATTGAAACGTGAACGTGATCATAGTGATTCTCTGTTACGCTACCACGGTCTGGCATTGAATTCCAAGTATTAGCTGGTCCATATTTGCTATCGAATGAAGCATAGAAACGTTGTTTCCAGATGATATAACTAATACCACGACTAGCCATATTTTGAATAGCGTATTCCGCAATCTTATCCCCTAGTTCTGAACCTTCTGGTACCATAAAGTCGATAGCCAAACCTTTTCCGTGATCTCCACTATCTCCTGGACGGTAACCACTAAAGGATGTGATGCCAAACAAGTTAGCAATTTCTTCTTTAAAGGCAGCCGTTTGTGGTTGAAGGCCTGCATTTTCAGATTTTGCTACTGCAAGTCCAGCATAATCAGGTGCAGCTGGAGCCGCGTAAGTTGTTGAAGCTGTTTTTGTCTCTTCCGGTTGATAAGTAGAAACTGCTGGTGTATCTTCACTTGATGATGCTCTACTTGATGATTCTTCTTTTGCTTCTTCTGAACTTGGTGCAGTTGTTTCTGTTGCTTTTTCTTCTACTGGAGTTGTAATTGGTTCCACTGTTGAAGCAGCTTGTGGGTTTGCTTGAGTTTCCTCTTTCTCAGCTAGAGTCGTTGCCTGAGGAGCTGATTCTTCAACTGGACTGGTTGTTTCGAATGTTTGCTCCGCTGACGTAGAAGAGTCTGTAGATGGTGCCACGTCTTCTGCAGCAGTCACTGTCTCTGCAACTTCTGAATTTGATGCTACTTCTTTTGTGCTTGTAGTTTCTACCGCTTTTGGAGCTTCTGCAATTGGTTGAGAAGGATCTGCAACCTGAACAGTTTGATTATCAACGGTCACTTGATTGGTTGTCAAATCTGCTGTCGCAGTTGTAACTTCTTCACTAGAATCTGCTTGAGGAGTTTGGATTTCAACTTCTGTTACTTCTTCTGCTTCATTAACAGTCGTTGTCAAAACAGTTTCTGGGAAAATCAAGTCCATATTCGTGATTTTATTCAAATTCGCAAGGACTGTGACATCTACACCCAAGGCTTCTGCAATGGTACTTAAAGTATCGCCATACTGTACTGTATAACTTGTTTTGTTGTCCGTTTTAGTCAAATCATTTTGGATTTGTTCAACACTACGGGCAGTCCAAAGAACTTCTTCTGCTTGAGTTGCCAATACTGGGGCAAACGACAAAGCTACTGTTGATGCTAATAATATTCTTTTCTTCATTCTTTCAAATTCCTTTCAAATGAGTACCTGTCTATCATAACACAAAAAATGCAGAAAAAAAGCCCTCTCGGGCCTATTTAACAGAACTGTCTATTCCTTGTAACAAACTCGGTTACTTGAAATAGTTTGTTAGGTCTCTGTCACAAAACTGACACAATCTTATCGTCACTTTCATTCAAAAATATAAGGAATATCTGCTAGTGCTTGAATTCTATAATTACCTTCATAAGTCGACTCTAAAAAGTTGATACTTTGAATCCCACTATTCTGAGCGAATTCCACATCCAGAGTCCGGTCCCCTATATAATAGGTGTTATCAGGATTCAGCTGATACTTGTCTAACAGATAGGTAGCCGCTTCTGGACTTGGCTTCCGCGCAAAGCCGCTTTGACTGGTTAAAATCGCTGTAAAATAGGATTCCAACCCCAAATCTCTGAGAATGGTAAAAGCATTGTCTCCCTTATGAGTGTAAACAAAGTTCCGAATCCCTACTTGATCTGCCCAAGCTAACACTTCACGCGCACCTGGCATCAAAATTACCTGAGCATTCTTTTCAGCCAGGCTCTGGGCACGCACCTGATTTAGCACTTCCGCATCTAGCTTTCGCTCTTCAGCAACCTGCACAAGCAAATCCTGCACCGAATACTTGAGGATAAACTCTCTCACTTTCTCCTTATCATAAGGAATAGAAAACTGACCAAAAGTCTCCTCAATCCCTGATAAAATCGCTTCGTAAGAGTCCAATAAAGTCCCGTCTAAATCCCAAATAAAAGCTGTTTTTTGCATTTCCTATCCTTTCAAGCTCATATAACGCTGGTAACGGTAGCGTAGAAATAACCAACGAAAACCATTATCCAAAAGAGTTCCGGCCCAAATACCAGGCAAGCCCCAACCAAGAACAAGCCCCATCAGATATCCTGTTCCAATGCGGATACACCACATCCCTATGCTTGTCGCATAAAAGGGAAGGCGAGCATTGCCCAAACCCTGCCATACTGCCGTATAGATGACTGTTCCTGTCGTCATAGGGGTTCCAAGTAGTGAAAACAGTGTCACTAGAACACTAGCCTCAACCGCTAGAGGATCAGTCGTATAGAGATGAGTCAGTGGTACTCCTAAGGCATAGATACTAAAGGTCAAGGGCAACATGAGAAAAAGAGAAAGCCAAAAGGTTTGCTTGCTCAAACTAGCGACTCTTTTCCAATTATCCTCTCCAACTGCTCGAGCTACCAGCATGACCGTTGCCGTAGCAACGCCAAAGGCAGGCATGTAGTTAAACTGGGTCAAGACTTCTCCGACCGCATTTCCAGCCACTGCCTCCGTCCCAAACGAAACGACCAAGGCAATGATCACTACATCTCCAGCCCGCATCATAAGTCGCTCTCCAGCTGCTGGTAAAGCCAAGGTCAACAGTTCCTTATCTAAACCAAAAGTCGGTTTCGTATAAGGCAGTTTTAATTGTGACCACAAAATCACAAGACCAACCAAACGAGACAGAATAGTCCCCCAAGCAACACCCGCTATCCCCATATCCAGTACAAAAATAGCTAGACTGGAAAAGAGAATATTCAAGGCATTTGACAAGAGGCTGACATAAAGAGGCAGACGCGGATTATGCGTTGCACGAATCAAGGCACCTAGACTCGTCATCAAGCCCAAGAGAACAATCGATCCGCCTACCAAAGATAAGTAGAGTCCACCACTCTCGGCCACAGCCTGCTCAGTTCCCAAAAGTCCTATCATCTCTTGTCCAGCGAAGATAGACAAAGCTCCTAAAAGGAAACTTAATAGTAAAGTAATTTTTAACGCCTCAGTCACATGATAGGCTAGCTTAGACTGATTCTTCTGACCCAAACTTTTTGAAATAACACTAGAAATAGCTGCCCCCAGAGCAATGAAAATCGCCTGATAAATGGTGATAATATTACCAGCTACTGAAACACCTGAAATAGCTATCAATCCTAAATGAGCAACCAAATAACTGTCCACCATTCCCATGAGCATCTGCAAAAAGTTTTCACCCATAGCTGGTAAGGCAATATTAAGAATGTCTTTATTTTTCTTAAACAATCTCTCCTCCTGATGAAAAGAAACTCAGTTGGTTTCCCAACCGAGTTTACTCCCTCTGTCTTAAAGCCCTAGATAAGCCTCAACCTCTGCTTGCATGTTAGCAGCTGCCACTGTTGTCTTATGACGAACATGAGCTGTTTCAAGCTCATCAACCGCTGGTGGCACTACCACTCCTGAAATATCATGTAATTGAGCCAAGGCTTCAAAGTCGCCAAGCCCTGATTTTCCAGTTACAGCTTCTACTGCAACCACTGGGAACTTGTATGGACTCGCTGTTGAAGCAATCACTGTCTTAGTCACATCGCCAGTAGCCGCTTGGTATTTCTTATAAACTGCTGAGGCAACTGCCGTATGTGGATCCTCAATGTAGGCATCTGTTTGGTAAACACGTTTGATTTCTGCCGAAGTTTCTTCCTCAGTCGCATATTCAGCCGCAAAGAGGTCCAGAATCTCAGCATTAAAATCAGTCAATTCATATTGTCCTTGTGTATTCAAGGCATTCATGAGTTCAGCTGTCTTAACTGCATCATTCCCCAAAAGATGGAAAATCAAACGTTCCAAGTTTGAAGATACCAAGATATCCATAGATGGACTAGTTGTTACTTTAAACTCACGTTTCTTGTCGTAAACACGTGTTTTAAAGAAGTCAGTTAAAACATTGTTGTCATTTGAAGCACAAATTAATTTACCAACTGGAAGACCAATTTGTTTTGCATAAAAGGCAGCCAAGATATTTCCAAAGTTTCCTGTTGGTACTGTGAAGTTGACCTTATCACCAGCCACAATTTCACCAGTCTTAACCAATTGAGCGTAGGCATAAACATAATAAACAATCTGTGGTACCAAACGACCAATGTTCATAGAGTTAGCTGATGAAAATTGCAACTTGTTAGCAGCCAATTTTTCACGGAGAGCCACATCATTAAACATATGCTTCACGTTGGTTTGCGCATCGTCAAAGTTACCGTCAATGGCGATAACATGAGTATTGTCGCCAGTCTGAGTGGTCATTTGCAACTCTTGTACTTTGCTGACACCATCCTTTGGATAAAAGACGATAATCTCAGTTCCAGGCACGTCCGCAAATCCTGCCATAGCAGCTTTCCCAGTATCACCAGATGTGGCTGTCAAAATGACAATCTTGTTCTCCAAGCCATGTTTCTTAGCAGCAGTCGTCATAAAGTATGGCAAGATAGACAAGGCCATATCCTTGAAGGCAATCGTTGAACCGTGGAAGAGTTCCAAGTTGTATTGGCCGTCTAATTTCACTAAAGGAGCGATAGCTGGAGTATCAAACTTGCTATCGTAGGCATTGTTGATACAGTAGTCCAACTCCACAGCTGTAAAATCATCTAAAAATGCTGACAAAACTAACTTTGCAACTTCCTGATAAGAAGCATCTTTCAATTTGTCAAAGTCCAAATCTACCTTTGGATAAGTAACTGGTGTAAACAAACCACCATCCGTCGCCAAACCTTGCAAAATGGCTTGGCTGGCAGTTACTGTATTGTTGGCATCACGCGTTGATTGATAAACTAATGTCATTACTCTCTATCCTTTATCTATAGTCTCTTCCATTATATCATGATTTTTCAGAAAATTCTCCCTTTATAAAAGAAATTATAGTCCCAATTCTTCTTTCAAAGACTGTAAATAGCTCATTTCTTGCTTATTTCTCATTTTCAATCCTTCCTCAGTTAGCTGGAGTAAGTCTTTTGAAAACTCTATTATCGCAGTTTCTTCCTGTTCTGTAAGCTTTTTCTTAGAAAATTGTCGTCTTAAAAACTTATAATTTCGGCCAAATGCTGTAAAAAAAGGTGCTGTACTTAAGTAAGCTTCTAACTTATCTAAATTAACCAACAATCCTAAGTGAAAAGCTGCTGAAGCGAAGGTTCTATCTAGAGGTTGAGTACACACACTACGAAACTCAACTGTTCCGCGAGTCGTTAAGTCTTGGTACTGATAACTACGATGTGTTTCAAAATCCTTCTCTTGAGGATAAATAATAATCTCATCCCCATTAAGTGCATATGCTTGGATTTCAGGTGTAGGCAAATAGTCCCTTGCCTGAATCGGATAAAAATAATAGGTTTGCCCATCACGTTCCGCAGTAAAAATTGCAGAATGATCTAGATAATCAAAAAAATCATCCTCATCTTCAAAGAGTCTAGCATTGACCCCGACGTTTTCTGGATATATACCATGCATCGATTCTTCCCAGAAAATATCCCTTGAAATTTTCGTATCCCAATCCGCACCTGCAAACTCAGAGTTTGCAAATAAATAAGCCTTAACTGCTTCAATTTGGGTAAAAACATTAATCACCCGTAAGTAGTTAGATTTTGAAACATCCAGCTGTAGCTGACTCCCACAGATAAAAGCACCATATTCAGGGAAATGATGCAAGTCTGATTTAGTCACATTGCAACTCAAATTCAAATAATCCATCAACATCTGATAGCGTGGGGAAGCCACTGGACAATTATCATTTTTATCCCAGTTGGGATGAATACCACAGCCAACAATAGCATGATTTAATTCAGCTAACTTCTTCTGGATTGCTCCCATATAAATACTAAAACGTTCTTCAACCTCTTGTATCGTTTCAGCCTTACCAAATGCAAACTCAATCGTAGTATAGGAAACTTCAAATAAAATAGTATCCTGACTTACTGGGTCCACTAACTGAATAGGAGTCCCAAAATCATCAACCTTTTCTACAGTTAAATCAAAATATGAAACTAAATATCGGAATAAGTACTTGATAACTTCAATATCTGTAGCATCCCCTTCCAAGTTTACAACAGGATATTCCAGCTCAATCCCGACAAACAATTCAGGATTTTCTTTAATATTTTTCAAATACCGATGTTTTAATAAATCGATAGAACGAGACATACTTCCCTACACTTTCATAATCTAAATAAAATTTGAATAAGTATTATTATACCAAAAATAATATAAAAAGGAACGAAGATCTACAACGTTCCTTATCGCTATACTATACCGGCGGCCGGGGTCGAACCGGCACGTCCTTGCGGACACTGGATTTTGAGTCCAGCGCGTCTGCCAATTCCGCCACGCCGGCAAATAGTAACTGGGGTAGCTGGATTCGAACCAACGCATGAGGGAGTCAAAGTCCCTTGCCTTACCGCTTGGCTATACCCCAATAATATAAAATAGGCGAGTGATGGGGATCGAACCCACGCATGCCAGAGCCACAATCTGGTGTGTTAACCACTTCACCACACCCGCCATAATTCTATTAACACGGGCAGTAGGAATTGAACCCACACTGAAGGTTTTGGAGACCTTAGTTCTACCTTTAAACTATGCCCGTAAAATGGAAGGGGAGGGATTCGAACCCCCGAACCCGAAGGAGCGGATTTACAGTCCGCCGCGTTTAGCCTCTTCGCTACCCTTCCAAAATATATAAATGGCGCGAGACGGAATCGAACCGCCGACACATGGAGCTTCAATCCATTGCTCTACCAACTGAGCTACCGAGCCT
>NZ_CAMHZN010000007.1:0-63805 GCF_946190335.1 Streptococcus mitis | reverse complement strand
GTATTGAACGGCAAAGTTGATCCAACAACAGAAGGTAAAGACGGCGATAAATACGTTAACACAGAAACAGGTGACGTTTTCGTTAAGAATAACGGCACATGGGAAAAAGAAGGTAACATCAAGGGACCTAAGGGTGACAAAGGTGAACGTGGAGAAGATGGTAAGACTCCAGAAGTAACTGTAACTCCAGGTAAAGATGGCCATAGTACTGACATTACATTCACTGTTCCAGGTAAAGATCCAGTTAAAGTAAATGTTAAGGACGGAGAAAATGGTCTAAACGGTAAAACTCCAAAAGTTGATTTGCTTCGTGTCGAAGGACAAAACGGAAATCCATCTCATACAATTGTGACATTCTATACTGATGAAAACAATGATGGTAAGTACACTCCAGGAACTGATGAACTTCTAGGTTCTGAAATGATTAAAGATGGTGCTAAAGGTGCGGACGGACGTGATGGTAAATCATTGCTTACTGTCAAAGATGGTAAAGAAACTAAAGTTTACCAAGAAGATCCAGCACATCCAGGTCAACCATTGAACCCAGAAAAACCTCTTGCAGTTATTAAAGATGGAGTGGACGGAGTCTCTCCAACAGTAACAGCTGTTCGTAAGGATGAAGAAGGGCATAAGGGTGTAGAAATCACTGTTGATAACCATGATGGTTCACAACCAACTACAGTCTTTGTTCAAGATGGTGCTAAGGGAGAAACTGGTGCAACCGGTCAGGATGGACAAACTCCTACAATCACTACTCAACGTGGACAAGATGGCCAAAGCACTGTTGTAACTATCACAACACCAGGTAAAGATCCAGTAACCTTCACTGTAAAAGATGGTAAGAATGGTAAAGATGGCCGTACACCAACTATTGACTTAAATGCATTGGTGGAAGCAGTTAGAAGAGGTGCTGGATCAACTTCTAATTCACAACCTTCTGGAACATCAAGAAGTGCAAGAAGAGCAAGAAGTGTAGGAGATAATCCAGATGAAGTAACTCCACCAGCTCAACCAGCATCTTCAGATTCAACAGCATCACAACCAGTAGATGGTACTCGTATTACAGCATACTATGATAACAATGGTAACGGTAAATACGATCCAGGTGTGGATGAATTAATTGGTACAAGTGATATCTTGAATGGTACAAATGGACGTAATGGTGCAGATGGAGCTTCTGGTACAGATGGCCGTAACGGTGCCGAATTATTAAGTGGAGTTACTGCACCAACTGCTAAAGATGGTAAAGATGGTGATACTTACATTGATGCTAACACAGGTGATGTTTACAAGAAAGAAAATGGTTCTTGGAACAAAATCGGAAATATTCGTGGACCTCAAGGAGTAGCTGGTGAAAAAGGCGATAAAGGTGAAAAAGGCGACAAAGGTGAAAAAGGTGAAAAAGGTGAAAAAGGCGAAAACGGAGCTAATGGAGCAGATGGTAAATCACCAGTTGTAAATGTAACTGACAATGGAGATGGAACACACTCTATTACTGTTAGAAACCCTGATGGTTCAGAATCTACAACGAAAGTTAAAGATGGTAAAGACGGTAAAACTGCAACTATCACTACAACAGAAAACCCAGATGGAAGTCACACAATTACTGTAACAAATCCAGATGGAACATCTAAAGAAACTGTTGTTAAAAACGGTAAAGATGGTAAGACTCCTAAAGTTGAAGTAACTGATAACGGAGATGGAACTCACACTGTTAAAGTTACAGATGGAGACGGTAATGTTACCAACGCTATCATCAAAGATGGTAAAGACGGTAAAGCTGCAACAGCAACAACTACTGAAAATCCAGATGGAAGCCACACAGTAACAATCACTAAACCAGACGGAACTAAGAATGAGTTTGTCGTTAAGAATGGACGTGACGGTGTTGATGGACGTACTCCAACCGCATCTGTTCGTGATAATGGAGACGGAAGTCATACAATCGTTATTACAAATCCAGAAGGTGTGACAACTGAAACCACAGTTCGTGATGGTAAATCACCAAAAGTGACTATAACTGATGAACAAAATGGAACTCATAAGATCTCAGTTCTAAATGGTGATGGAACAACTACTGAAACAATCATTAAAGATGGTAAATCACCAGTAGCAACAGTTAGAGATAACCAAGACGGTACTTACACTATTCGTGTAGAAAACGGTAATGGTACTGTTTCTGAAACCACAGTTCGTGACGGTAAATCACCAACTGCTAAGGTTGTGGATAACGGAGATGGAACTCACACTATCACAGTTGTGAACTCAGACGGTACAACTACAACAACTACAGTTCGTGATGGTAAAGAACCAAAACTTGAAGTGATTGATAACAACAATGGTTCACACACTATTAAAGTAACAGGTGCTGATGGTAAAGAAACTACAACTACAATCTTTGATGGTAAATCACCAAAAGCGAACATCGTTGATAACGGAGACGGAACTCACACATTAACAATCGTAGATTCTGATGGTCGTGAATACAAATCTATTATCAAAGATGGTAAAGACGGCAAAGATGGCGTTTCACCAACTGTAACTGTTAAAAATAATAACGATGGAACTCACGTTGTAACAATCACTAATCCGGATGGAAGTAAGACAGAAATGGTGATTAAAGACGGTAAAGATGGTAAATCACCAAAAGTTTCTGTTGAAGATAATGGTGATGGTAGTCATACAATCACAATCATCAATTCTGATGGAACTGTGACAAAAACAGTTATTAAAGATGGCAAAGATGGTAGAGATGGACGTGATGGTCGAGACGGCAAAGATGGAAAATGTGGATGCCAAGACAAACCAGTAACACCATCAAATGACAAACCAGTTCCTCCAACACCTAATATGCCAGAAGGACCTAAATTTGCAATGCCAGAACCACCAGTTCATGAATTGCCAGAATTTAACGGTGGTGTGCCAGGAATACCAGAAGTTCACGAATTACCAGAATTCAATGGTGGAGTACCAGGTATGCCTGAAGTTACTGAAGTACCAGAATTAGATATTCCAACAGTACCAGTACAACCAACACCAAATGTACCGGTTAAACCTGTACCAGTACAACCAACACCAAATGTACCGGTAAAACCTGTGCCAGCGCAACCAACACCAAATGTACCGACACCAGAAGTGCCAGTACAACCAACTCCAGTTGTTCCAACACCAGAAGTACCGGTTAAACCAGTACCAGCGGTTCCAGAACAACCAGTAGTACCAACACCGGCTCAACCAGCAACTCCAGTAAATGCTAACCCAGTAGTACCAACTACAGTTAAAGAAAACCATGGGGACAAATTACCAGAAACTGGAAGCCAATCTGATTATATCTCTGTTCTTCTAGGTAGCGGTATTCTATTGAGCCTATATGTAGGTCGAAGAAAAGAAGATTAATCAGCAAAAAGCAGTCACTAATTTCTCGAAAGAAGATGATAAGTGATAGATCTCGAATGAAAGAATATTCTTAGAATGATTTTCCTATGATGGAAAAGACTGCTAAAAACCTTGAGTGGTAACGCTCAAGGTTTTTTTGGATGAGTGATGTTTGTCTGAAAATCTTGATTGAGTCTAAAAATGCCACCCTATTAGGTGGCGATCATTGATTTAGACTTTTAAAAATTCTTTATTTTTTACTGAATTGCTGCTACCAAATCTTGAGCTTGTTTTTCAATTGAGTTTAGGACTGTTTCTTCGAGAACCAATTTTCCGTCTGCCCAAGCAGAGTCATTAACACGTGCAGCAGTGAAATCACCAACTACTTGTGTACGGATAAATGGCAAGAGGTCTTTGTAGATAGCGAAGAGTTGATCGTGACCTGCATTGGCTACAGATGATACTGTGACAAACTTGTCTTGAAGAGCAGAAGCGCCACGTGTATCAGACAAGTCAAGGGCACGAGATAGCCAGTCAAGCAAGTTTTTCACTGTACCAGGGATAGAGAAGTTGTAGACTGGAGAGAAGATCCAGATAGCATCCGCAGCGAGAACTGCTTCACGAGCAGCAGCTACAGCTGGATGTGTTGGAACTTCCAAATCTTGGCTGAAGAGAGGAAGGGCTGAATAATCAAGGTAGCTAACTTCCGCTTTACCAGCAAGTGCTTTCTCAGCTTCGAGAGCCATTTGGTGGTTGAAAGAACCTTGACGTAGGGATCCGACGATAAATAATACTTTTTTAGACATGATGTGTCTCCTTTTTCTTAAAATTTCGAGAATTGCCTCGTTGTTATAAAATATATTACAACAAAAGAAAACACCTTGCAAGAAATTTGCTCAGAGTTTATTTGAAAATTAAAAATTACAGAAACTTTAGTCATTTGCGACTGGAAAAGTAAGAACTGTTCGTTTTGAATCCTGGTTTGAATTTGATTTTCGAAGAGTATTCCTATATTCTCTTGTAATATGATGATATAAGTGCTAAAATAAACAAGAAAACTCGCAATAGAAACTACAGAACAGTTTTTCCGGTATCATTTCATAAACAATTAAACGAAAATAATGGCATTTTAAGAATGCTTCTAAAAGGGGTGGAGATCATGTAAGGCATAGATTAACAAGTGACGGACAAAATAAATAATAATACACTTGTTAAAGGAGAAAAGATGTTAATAAGAAATTATCGGAAAAATATTGGCCTGATGGCCGGAGTTGAGTTTTTTGCATTTCTAGGGATTACCAGTTTTTGGATTCTCTTTCTCAGTCAAAACGGAATGTCTCTTTGGCAGATTGGACTTTTGGAAAGTATTTTTCATACGACCAGTCTTCTCTGTGAAATTCCATCTGGTATGTTAGCTGACCGCTATTCCTATAAGACCAACCTTTATTTAAGTCGTATAGCAGGAATTGTGTCTTCTATTCTCATGTTGGCTGGGCAAGGAAATTTTTGGATTTATGCACTAGCTATGGCGATAAATGCCTTGTCTTATAATTTTGATTCAGGCACAAGCGCAGCAATGGTTTATGATTCAGCCGTGGAAGCTGGACTGAAGAAGCGTTACTTATCTATTTCAAGTTTTATGTCAGGAGTAGCAGAAGGAACTCGGTCTTTGGGGACAGTGTTGGCGGGATTTTTTGTCCATGGTCAATTGCACCTGACCTACTATATCATGATTGCCACTTCTATCATAGTTCTTTTCCTGATTTGGATGCTGAAAGAACCCAGTGTTAAGGTAGAAAAAACTGATAGTGTGACCATGAAACAGATTATTTGGACTGTTAAGGAAGAGTTGGAGCGAAATCCCATGCTCTTCAACTGGATGATTTTGTCTCAGATTGTTGGAACGCTCATGTGCATGTTTTATTTTTACTATCAAAATCAGTTACCAGATTTAAGTAGTTGGCAAATTTCAGCAGTTATGCTACTTGGAAGTCTCTTGAATATCCTTGCAGTCTATCTAGCGAGTAAGATTGGAAAGAAATATGCCGCCTTGAAGCTTTTCCCAATCCTCGTCCTGCTGACTGGAGTTACCTACCTGCTGTCCTACTTTGGAACACCTCTAATCTATATTTTGATTTATTTGATTAGTAATGCTCTATATGCTCTTTTTCAGCCGATTTTTGACAATGATTTGCAAGAGCGGCTCCCAAGTGAAGTAAGGGCAACCATGCTAAGTGTCTACTCTATGATGTTTAGCCTAAGTATGATTGTGTTCTTCCCGCTGACAGGGTGGTTGATTGACAATTTAGGCTTTGTGCTAACATTTCTTTATCTAGGATTATTTTTAGTATTGATTAGCCTTCTACTGCCTATCTTTTTAGGAAAAATGGCTAAAAGAATGGATGATAAAGTGATTCCATAGATCAAAAAAATTTATGAAAACTTGAGTGCCAAGCTCAGGTTTTTTAATAGGTTGATTTTGGAGCTGCCTTTACTTTTCTTGCTCGGTTTTAATCAAGAAAAATCGGTTTACTTTGAAGGCAGAAATAAAATGCGATTGTTCCTATATTCACTTGTAATAAAGCCCAATAGATGGTAAAATAGACGAGTGAAAAAAAGACAAAACAAAGCAAAAAATAATCTACTGTGGCAGTATGGTCTAGGGATGACGATTTTGTTTGTGGTTATCAGTGCTTCCTTTCTGTATCTGGTTTCTCTCGGTATGAAACCCTATCAAACAGCTAAAAGTGAAGGAGAAAAATTAGCTCAGCAGTATGCAGGATTAGAGCAGGCTGATCAGGTTGATTTATACAATGGCTTGGAATCTTACTACAGTGTTCTTGGTCATAATAAACAGCAAGAAGCGCTTGCTGTTCTGATTGGAAAAGATGACCATAAGATTTACGTTTATCAGCTAAATCAGGGTATTTCACAAGAAAAAGCAGAAGCTGTTTCGAAGGAAAAAGGAGCTGGCGAGATTGACAAGATTACCTTTGGCCGTTATCAAGACAAGCCAATCTGGGAAGTTAAGTCAGGATCTGATTTTTATCTAGTAGATTTTGAAACAGGAGCATTGCTCAATAAGGAGGGCTTATGAAACTATCCAAGCGTGTTTTAGAAATGGAAGAAAGTGTTACTTTAGCTAGTGATGCGAGAGCAAAAAAATTAAAAGCTCAAGGTAAGGATGTCCTTTTCTTGACCTTGGGACAACCAGATTTTCACACTCCTGAAAATATTCAGGATGCAGCAGTTAAAGCTATTCGAGAAGGACAGGCTTCCTTCTATACAGTAGCTTCAGGTCTACCAGAATTAAAAGCTGCGGTGAATACCTACTTCGAGCGCTACTATGGCTATTCTGTCGCAAGTAACGAGGTTACCTTTGCTACAGGTGCCAAGTTCTCCCTCTATACTTTCTTTATGGCTGTAATCAATCCTTTAGATGAGGTTATTATTCCAACTCCATACTGGGTTAGTTATGGAGATCAGGTCAAGATGGCAGAAGGGATTCCAGTCTTTGTTCAAGCTAAAGAAGACAATGATTTTAAAGTCACGGTGGATCAACTAGAACTAGTTAGGACAGATAAAACAAAGGTTTTGGTTCTCAATTCACCATCTAATCCGACTGGTATGATCTATACTCGTGAAGAATTACTAGCTATCGGAAATTGGGCAGTTGAGCATGACATTCTGATTTTAGCAGATGATATATACGGTCGCCTTGTTTATAATGGAAATGAATTTGTTCCAATCTCAAGTCTATCAGAAGCAATTCGTAAGCAAACTATTGTTATCAACGGTGTATCTAAAGCCTATGCCATGACGGGTTGGCGAGTTGGTTATGCGGTAGGTAATCCTGAAATCATTGCAGCAATGAGTAAATTGACGGGACAAACAACTTCTAACCTAACTGCTGTTTCACAATATGCAACCATCGAAGCCCTAACTGGACCGCAAGATTCTGTGGAAGTTATGCGTCAAGCATTTGAAGAACGTCTCAATACCATTTATCCGCTATTATGTGAGGTCCCAGGTTTTGAAGTCGTTAAACCACAAGGAGCTTTCTATCTCTTCCCAAATGTAAAAAAAGCCATGGAGATGAAAGGTTATACAGATGTGACTGACTTTACAACAGCTATTCTTGAGGAAGTTGGTTTGGCACTCATAACAGGAGCTGGCTTTGGAGCGCCAGAAAATGTCCGCCTCAGCTATGCGACAGACCTAGACACGCTTAAAGAAGCAGTTAAACGTTTGAAAGCATTTATGGGTAGTGAGAATGATTGATCATTTTGAAATTAAGGTAAAGGATTTACAAATTTCAGAAGGATTTTATAGGAGTTTTCTCGCCCCTTTGGGCTATAAATTGGCTTTTAAAACTACTTCTCTAATCAGTTTTCTTGCCCCAAATAGCCCTCATCCTGGTGGTGACTTTTGGTTAGCTCAGGGGACGCAAAATCCTATTCACTTTGCTTTCTTAGCAGAAAATAAGGAAGAGGTTCAAGCTTGTTATGAGGCTGGCTTAGAGGCAGGTGGGCTAGACAATGGTGCTCCTGGTTATCGCAGTGAGCATCCGATTTATTATGCTGCTTTTATGATTGATCCAGATGGGAACAATATAGAGGTGGTTTGCCATAAAGAATAAAAAAGAAAAGGAAAAATAATGACAAAACGTGTAACGATTATTGATGTAAAAGACTATGTTGGTCAGGAAGTGACGATTGGCGCTTGGGTTGCCAACAAATCAGGAAAAGGTAAAATTGCTTTCTTGCAATTGCGTGATGGAACTGCCTTCTTCCAAGGTGTTGCCTTTAAACCAAACTTTGTAGAAAAATTTGGTGAAGAAGTAGGACTTGAGAAGTTTGATGTTATCAAACGCTTGAGCCAAGAAACTTCTGTTTATGTGACAGGGATTGTCAAAGAAGACGAACGTTCTAAGTTTGGCTATGAGTTGGACATTACCGACATCGAAGTGATTGGTGAATCTCAAGACTACCCAATCACACCAAAAGAACACGGAACAGACTTCTTGATGGACAACCGTCACTTGTGGCTACGCTCTCGTAAGCAAGTAGCGGTGATGCAAATCCGTAACGCTATCATTTATGCAACTTATGAATTCTTTGACAAGAACGGCTTCATGAAGTTTGATAGCCCAATTTTGTCAGGAAATGCTGCGGAAGACTCAACTGAACTCTTTGAAACAGACTACTTCGGAACGCCAGCCTACTTGAGCCAATCAGGTCAGCTTTACCTAGAAGCAGGTGCGATGGCTCTTGGTCGTGTCTTTGACTTTGGTCCAGTATTCCGTGCTGAAAAATCAAAAACACGTCGTCACTTGACTGAGTTCTGGATGATGGACGCAGAGTACTCATACTTGACACATGATGAGTCGCTTGACTTGCAAGAAGCTTATGTGAAAGCTCTTCTACAAGGTGTTCTTGATCGTGCGCCTCAAGCCTTGGAAACATTGGAACGTGATACAGAACTCTTGAAACGCTACATTGCAGAGCCATTCAAACGCATCACTTACGATCAAGCTATTGACCTCTTGCAAGAGCATGAGAATGATGAAGATGCTGACTACGAACATCTTGAGCATGGTGATGACTTTGGTTCACCACATGAAACGTGGATTTCAAACCACTTTGGTGTGCCAACATTTGTCATGAACTATCCAGCAGCCATCAAGGCCTTCTACATGAAACCAGTTCCTGGAAATCCAGAGCGCGTGCTTTGTGCAGATTTGCTTGCTCCAGAAGGCTATGGAGAAATCATTGGTGGGTCTATGCGTGAGGAAGACTACGATGCCCTCGTGGCTAAGATGGATGAACTTGGTATGGATCGTACAGAGTACGAATTCTACCTTGACCTTCGTAAATACGGTACAGTTCCACACGGTGGATTTGGTATCGGTATCGAGCGTATGGTAACCTTCGCAGCAGGAACAAAACACATCCGTGAAGCCATTCCATTCCCACGTATGTTGCACCGTATTAAACCGTAAAAATAAAATAAAAAAGTTATTATAATAAAAGAAGGTGAAATCCCTTCTTTTTTGTATTTTGGCTACAAAAATAATATATAAAAGTACGAACATAAATCTCTTTTTGATTGACAATATTCTGGGAAATATGATAAAATCGAACTAGCGAATATTGTGTTGAGACTAGTTTAAGACACCGTTCTTGAGCAGGAAAGGGAGTGAATATTAAACGTTTTAACATTATTTCGGCTTAATATATAAATAAAAAAGGAGAAACCATGTATTCAAGAATGGAAAAAAATCACGGACAAAAAGTGCAGCGCTTTTCAATCCGTAAATATAGCTTTGGAGCAGCATCAGTAGCTGTAGCAGCATATATGATGTTTGGTGGAGCAGCAACTGTTCAGGCGGATGCTCAAGTTACACCAAAGACGGCACCTGATTCACAAACAGTCCCAGATGCAAGTAATCAAGCAGATTCAACCATGCCTCTAGCTTCGACTGAAACTGCTACACCAACAGCTGAGCAACCAGCAGCCCCAGCTACAGCAACACCAGCACCTGAGGTAGCACAACCATCAGCACCAGCTGAAACACCAAAACCGGAAGAAGCACCAGCTAAAAAGGCTGACACAAGCAAATTGGAAGCAGCTATTGCTCGTATGGAAGCAGCCCTTGGCAAAGCAGTTCTAACTGAAAAGACTGCCTCAGCCATTGAAGCAGCAAAAGCAGAACTTGCTAAGGCTCAAGCCCTTTTGTCAAACGATAAAGCGACACAAAAAGAAGTTGATTTTTCAACAAGTTCATTGAAAAACAGAGCTTTCGTTGTTGAAAGTATGCCAAAAGCATCTGCAGACAAGAAAGAAAACAAAAACCAAGATTCACGTAATGGAAAAGCTATTCCAGGACAAGGTGAAAGTGGATTTAGAGATGGAGCTGCAACTGCTAATCCAATTATTCCTGCTACTGAAGGACCAACAAACAACAATAAATTAGGTTCAGGAAACAACCCAGCTGATGGTGTATTTGAAAGTGCAAAAGATCAATTTGGTGATATTGATTTTGCTAATGCTACAGAAAAAAGTAAAGAAGTTAAAAAACAATGGTCAAGATCTACTGCATCTCAAGGTGGGAATACTGAAATTTTAGGTAGTTTAACTTATAACTGGAAAGAAAAAGAAATTACCGCAGCAGAAGCTAACAATAATAATGCCTTGAATGGTTGGAAAATTGAAAGTGGAGAAAAAGTAACTGCAGTTAAACCTGAAGCACCAACTAATGTGTCTGCTAATCGTCCAGCAGGTTTCGATCCTAAACCATCGAAAGTATATGATTTAGATGGAAAAGTTACTCAAAGAGATAATGAAGTTGAATCACCAGGACACCCACTTGGAGTGAATGCTGCTAATCAAAACTATGCAAATGGTGTCAACTACTCAGGTATGGTAGGAACTCATGATTTACCAAAAGGATATTATCTAGAATTAGGAAAACAAGGTACAAAAATTTCGAAAGAGTACGCAGTAAATGGAAATTCTAGAGTAATGCTAAGTGCTATCACAGGTGGTGCTTATGGTAATGCGGGAACTGCCGGTACAGGTGAAAAAGTAAAGATTACTGTTAAAGACGACAAAGGGAATGTAATTGCTAGCATCAGAGATGACCGTACGATTGGTGAAAAATTCGAAGAATCACATATTTCTGAACCTGCTGGTTCTGGAGGAAATGGTGACGGTTGGGCTGAATACCGTGCTATCTATGAAATTCCAAAAGATGTCACAAAAATTAAAGTTGAAATTGAAGCTTTAAACGACGGTACAGCGATTAACAATTCATATTTAACAGGAACAAATAGTAAGGTTACAGATGGTTACTTCGTTGGTGCTGTTAACTTGGCAGTTGGTACTGGTGTTGAAATGACTACCAATGTTAAAAGTAACAAAGCTCAAGGTAAGTTCGGAGAAGATAATCTGTATAAATCAAAACAAACAGGTGAATTCGAATTTACAGTAAACAGTGTTGGTGGAACTCGTCTATACGGATCTGCCGAAACAGAAATCGAAGTTCCTAAAGGGGTAGAGCTTCCAAATAATATTACCAATCCAACAGGATGGGTTTGGTTTGGAGATACACCGGTTGCTCCTAATAATATCCAATGGGATCCAGCAACTAGAAAATTAAGATTAAAATATAATACATCAAAATCTAATAACGGAGACGTTCCATATATCGGTGTAGGTTCTAATGGTGGTAAGAATGATGGAGTTCGTAAATTTAGATTACCATTTACTACTGCTGACGATTATAAAGGTACTGCAACATTTAAAGTAAGAACTTATTTACCAAATGGTATGAGAGATGCAGAAGATAATGCTGCATTAAATACTGGAGATGTTTCTAATGCTGATGGTAAATATCATCCAGTAGTAAATGGTGTGAGAAACACTGATCAACCAGACTACTACTACAATAAAACGATTTATATTGATACAGTTAAGCCACAAACTCCAACAGTAGAAGCAGTACATACAGACAGTGTTACTGGAGAAAAAACCGATAAGAACCAACCAACAGAATTATTAATTTCTGTACCTGCAGAAAAAGATCCTAACTTAACAGATGAATCTAGAGAAAAACAAGATATTGTAGCTAACGATAAAAATAATGGAACCACTCGTAATGCTGATACGGAAGTAGACAATATTAAAAAAGCTATTGGTGGCTTAACTTCAATGAAAGTTACCTTACCAAATAGTAAAACTCCAATTACTTTAACGAAAAAAGAAGACGGTTGGTATAACGGTGAAACAAAAGTAGAAGTACGTGATGGTAAATTAGTTGTACCAGTTCCTGCGGGTACTGATTTAACAGAAGCAAGTGATACAACTAACCCAGATAAACGTATTAAAGTTACAGTATTAGACAAGGCAGGAAACGAATCAGATCCAGCTTATGGAGATGTTATCAATAATGCTCCAACTGTAGAAACTAAGAAAAAAGATATCTATGTTTATAAAACTCCAGCAGATAAAAAGTTAACAGCTGATGAAGTACTTAAAAAATCAGAGGCAACAGCAACTGACTTAGAAGATGATCGTGATGGTGTTGATTCTACTAAACCAACGATTGCTGTAAGTAATGACGGTGGGTTAGATTCAACAAAACCAGGAGATTATACAGTAAGAGTTCAGGCTACCGATAGTGAAGGTAAAAAATCTAATATTGATACTACAACAGTTCACGTATTAGACTTGATTACAGTAGATCCAACAGTAACAGCTGACCCAACAAATCCAAGCACAACAGCTCCAGTATCTCCAAAAACAGCTGATACACCAGTTAAACCAGGAGATGAAAATTATGGTAAATACCCAGCTGGTGTAACACGTGGTGACTTAGTTAAAGAAGTGACACGTACGGTTAAATTTATCAATGTTAATGATAAAGATAATCCAAACGCTCAACCTATCGACCCAGAAACGGCTCCAGATAGAGTTCAAAAAGTAACTTACAAACGTACAGCAACTGTAAACCCAGAAACAGGTGAAGTAACATACTCTGATTGGACTGTTTATGAAGGAGCAGAAATATCAGATGCTTCAGTAGAAGATGGAAAAGGTAAATTTAATGAAGTTACTTCTCCAGTAATTGAAAACTACTTACAAGTAGAGCCTGCTGATAAAACTATCGAAGAAAAAGAAGCACCAATACCATCTGAAACAGGTGAAGTTACTAATGAAGTAGTGAAAGTTCTTTATAAAGAAATTGGATCATTTACACCTGAGTATCCAGCTGGTAAGAAACCACAAGATGCACCAGATACAATTAAATATCCAAACAATCCAAATGACCCAACAAAACCTGGTGATTTCAGTAAGGTAGTTATTCCTTATGTAGATGGATATGTTCCAAAATATAATGGAGTAGAATTAACACCAGTTGATCCTGCAGATCCATCTAAAGGATACAAAGTTCCAGATAACTTTGACCCAACTGATAAATTCGGTAAGACTCCAATTCAATATGCACCTGGAATTCAAAAAGCTACAGTTAACTTTGTTTCTGTAGATGCAGCTGGTAAAGAAACACCATTAGATGAGAAGTTTAATATTACTGATCTTTCAGGTAAAGCTGGAACACAAATTCCAGAAGATAAAATTCAAGCTCGTCTTGATGTGTTAAAATCAATGGGTTACACAGTTAAAGAAAATCCATTCGATCAAGATCCAACATTTGATTCTGATTCAGATAAAGATCAAAGCTTTACAATTAAGTTAACTCCAAAAGTTTCAACACCAACTCCTGTTTATGTTGTGGAAGGTGATAAACCAACAGCAGAAAAACTAAAAAATGCGGTTACTACAGAAGGAAATGACAAAACTGTAGATGAAACTAAGATTCCTGAAACAAAAGGAAAAGTTGGAGATGATACATTAACTGCACCAGTAACAGTAACATACGGTTCAGGTGATAATAAACGTGAAGAAACTGTTAATGTACCAGTGAAAGTTGTTCAAGGATACCCACAAATCGTACCAGTAGATCCAAAAACTGCTCCAAAAGCAGAAGATAGCATTGACCCATCTGATTATCCAGAAGGTGCGAAATTCACTTATGAAAAAGAACCTGATACATCATCAACTGGAGATAAAGAAGTTAAGGTTATCGTAACAGATAAAGATGGTAACGAATTAGTAAAAGTACCAGCAACAGTACGTGTAGTTGGAGCTTATAGACAGTATGTGCCTGTTGATACTAAACCTGAGACAGTCTTGGCTAAAGATAATATTGATCCAGAAGAGTTTCCAGAAGGAACAACATTTGAGTACAAGGATAAAGATAATAAACCAGTAGATACAAAAACAACAGGAGATAAAGATGTTGTTGTTGTAGCAAAACTTAACGGTGAACCAATTGCAGAAATTCCAGCGAAAGTTACTGTAGTAGGTCCTAAGACTCAATATGTAGTAGCAAATCCTGAAAATACTCAACCAAAACCAGCAGACAGCCTTGTAGATAAAGAGAAATATAGCTTCCCTGATAATGCTACTTTCGAATACAAAGAGAAAGTAGATACAAAAACACCAGGTGAAAAAGATGTAACTGTAGTTGTTAAAGATGAAGGTAAAGATACAATCGTAGAAGTACCTGCGAAAGTTAAAGTGGTACAAGGAAATCCACAAATCATTCCTGTAGATCAAGGTCAACCACTTGCAGAAAACAGTATTAACAAAGGTGATTATCCAGAAGGTGCTACATTCGAATACGAAAAAGTAGATGGAAAAGATCCGGTTAATATTTCGGAAGCTGGGGATAATCCAGTAACAGTTGTAGTTAAGGACAAAGATGGTAATGTATTAGTTAAAGTACCAACAACAGTGCGTGTCGTAGATGCTTACAGACAATATGTACCAGTAAATACTGATCCAACTAAAGTGGTGCCTGCAGAAAATATTGTCCCAACTGACTTCCCAGAAGGAACAACATTTGAATATAAAACTCCAGTTGACACATCAAAACCAGGAGATAAAGATGTTGTAGTTGTTGCCAAACTGAAAAATGGTGAAACAATTGCAGAAATTCCAGCAAAAGTTACTGTAGTAGAACCTAAGACTCAGTATGTAGCAGTAGGAAATGAACCAGATGTAAATAAATCTGTAGATCCATCAGTATTCCCTAAAGAAGCAGAAGCAAAACCTGAATATAAAGAAAAAGATATTTCTAAAACACCAGGTGAAAAAGATGTAACTGTAGTTGTTAAAGATAAAGATGGAGATACAATCGTAGAAGTACCTGCGAAAGTTAAAGTGGTACAAGGAAATCCACAAATTATTCCTGTTGATCAAGGTCAACCACTTGCAGAAAATAGCATTAACAAAGGTGATTATCCAGAGGGAGCAACTTTCGAATACGAAAAAGTTGACGGAAAAGATCCGGTAAATATTTCAGAAGCTGGAGATTACCCAGTAAACGTGATCGTTAAGGATAAAGATGGTAATAAACTTGTAACAGTACCAACAACAGTACGTGTAGTTGATGCATATAGACAATATGTACCAGTAGATACAGATCCTAAGAAAGTAATTCCTGCAGAAAATATTGTCCCAACTGACTTCCCAGAAGGAACAACATTTGAGTATAAAACTCCAGTGGATACAACAACACCAGGAGATAAAGATGTTGTTGTTGTAGCAAAACTAAATGGTGAACCAATTGCAGAAATCCCAGCGAAAGTTACTGTAGTAGGACCTAAGACTCAATACGTAGCAGCAAATCCTGAGAATACTCAACCAGATGTGAATAAATCTGTAGATCCATCTGTTTTCCCTAAAGAAGCAAAAGCAAAAGTTGGGTACAAAGAAGATGTTGACACTAAAACACCAGGAATTAAAGATGTAACAGTAGTTGTTAAAGATGAAGATGGAGATTCAATCGTAGAAGTACCTGCGAAAGTTATTGTAGTTCAAGGTAAAGAGCAAGAAGTTACAGTGAATCCAGATAAAGCTCCAGAAGCAAAAGATAATATTAATCCTAAAGACTTCCCAGAAGGGGCAACATTTACATTCAAAGAACAACCTGATACAAAAACACCAGGTAAGAAGAATGTAATTGTAGTTGTTAAGGATAAAGATGGTAATCTATTAGTTGAAGTTCCAGCAGTTGTAAATGTGGTAGAACGTAAAGAAGAGCCACAAACACCAAAAGAAACTGTTACAGCAACACCAATCGTGGTTGAAGTAGGAACGCCAATCACTAAAGAAGATGTGAAAGGTCATGTTAAATTACCAAAAGATGCTGAAATTATCGAAGTTGGGGAAATCCCTACAACTGAAACACCAGGAGTGAAACCAAGTGTTAAAGTGAAGGTGAAACTACCAACAGGAGAAATTGTAGTAGTAGACGTCCCAGTAACGGTAATTCCTAAACGCATTCCAGAAACTAATCCATATAATGGAGATGGATATAACGGTGGTGGAAATGGTGGTAACAACTACAGACCAACTCCTACTCCACAAAATGTTCCGTCAAGACCAACTGCTCCTGATCAACCTGTAACTCCTACGGAACCAGGACAGCCAGCAACACCAAATCAAACTCAACCAGCGGCACCAGCTCAAGCAGATGCAACAGTAGCAACTGACACAGCTGCTAAACCAGCAACACCTAAATATGTTGATGGTCAAAAAGAATTGCCTAACACAGGTACAGAAGCTAACGCTAGTCTTGCAGCGCTTGGACTTCTTGGAGCCCTAGGTGGATTTGGACTTCTTTCTCGCAAGAAAAAAGAAGACTAAAAACTCATAGTTTTTAAGAAGATGATTCGTCATCTTCTTTTTTTATTTCGGTGTTTTTACTTGCGTAAAAAAAAGTTTTTTAGTATAATAGTTTATTGTGAGCGAACCTCACTTACCCCTTGCAAAGTCTTGGGGTCATTAGACCAAAAGGAGGAACATATCAATGGCTAAATACGAAATTCTTTATATCATTCGTCCAAACATTGAAGAAGAAGCTAAAAACGCTTTGGTAGCACGTTTTGACTCTATTTTGACTGACAACGGTGCAACTGTTGTTGAATCAAAATCTTGGGAAAAACGTCGTCTTGCATACGAAATCCAAGATTTCCGTGAAGGACTTTACCACATCGTTAACGTTGAAGCAAACGACGACGCAGCTCTTAAAGAGTTTGACCGTCTTTCAAAAATCAACGCTGACATTCTTCGTCACATGATCGTCAAAACTGACGCGTAAGAAGGTAAACTATGATTAACAATGTTGTACTTGTAGGGCGTATGACACGTGATGCTGAGTTGCGTTATACCCCATCAAATGTAGCAGTTGCGACTTTTACTCTTGCAGTAAACCGTACATTTAAGAGTCAAAATGGCGAACGTGAGGCTGATTTTATCAATGTCGTTATGTGGCGCCAACAGGCTGAAAACCTTGCTAACTGGGCTAAAAAAGGCTCACTTATTGGGGTGACAGGTCGTATCCAGACTCGTAGTTACGATAACCAGCAAGGACAACGTGTCTACGTGACAGAGGTCGTGGCTGAGAATTTCCAAATGTTGGAAAGCCGTAGTGTGCGTGAGGGACATACAGGTGGAGCTTACTCTGCACCAACTGCAAACTATTCAGCACCTACAAATTCAGTACCAGACTTTTCACGTGATGAAAATCCATTTGGAGCAACAAATCCATTGGATATTTCAGATGATGATTTACCATTCTAATGGACAACTAAAATTATAAAGGAGAAAAAACATGGCTCAACAACGTCGTGGCGGATTCAAACGCCGTAAAAAAGTTGATTACATCGCAGCAAACAAAATTGAATATGTTGATTACAAAGATACTGAGCTTCTTAGCCGTTTCGTTTCAGAACGTGGGAAAATCCTTCCTCGTCGTGTAACAGGAACTTCAGCTAAAAACCAACGTAAAGTAACAACAGCTATCAAACGCGCTCGCGTAATGGCTTTGATGCCTTTCGTAAACGAAGATTAAAGAAAAGACCCGGTTGGGTCTTTTTTTCACGAGCCTTGAAATGATAGAGCGAGTTTGGGTCCAGTGGACCTCTTTTTCATGAGCTTGAAAACAAGAAAGCGAATTAAGACCCGGTTGGGTCTTTTTTTCACGAGCCTTGAAATGTGAGAGCGAGTTGGGGTCCAGTGGACCTCTTTTTCATGAGCTCGGAAAAAAGAAAGCGAATTAAGACCCGCTTGTGTCTTTTTTTCACGAGCTTTGAAATGAAAGAGCGAGTTGAGTTCCGAGTGGACCTCTTTTTCAGACCCGGTTGTGTCTTTTTTCACGAGATAGTTTTTTTCTGACCTTGGCGTGCTATAATGGTAATAGAAAGAGTAAAGGTGGCTAAGTCAAAGATGAATTGTACGATTAGAAATATGGTTAAGTCTGATATTGAATCCTTATCTCATGGATTTATGAATCAAGGTTGGCCTGGTAGAGAGGAAATTTTGGCTAGATATTTTCTGGAACAGGAAAGTGGGGAGAGAGAAGTCTTAGTTGCAGAGATTGATGGTGTTGTAGCGGGCTACGTTACCATTTTGCCCTCTGCTAAACATGGTCCTTTTGTAGGAATCTATCCAGAATTATCAGATTTTAATGTGTTTGAGCCTTTTCGAAATCAAGGGATTGGGAATCAACTGCTAGAAGAAGCAGAAAAACGAGTCAAGTTTGTTTCGAGTAAGGTCACTCTTGGTGTAGGTTTGCACTTAGGCTATGGCCCTGCCCAGAGATTGTATATCAGACGGGGCTATATTCCAGATGGGACAGGTGTGTGGTATAGAAATAAACCGCTAGAAATGGGTGCAAGTTGTCAAAATGATAATGATTTAGTTTTATACTTATCCAAGGACTTACAATAAAACTGGAAACTTTTTGAAAATAGGGGATTTAGCTACTTTATGGTATAATGGAAAGAGTTAGATTGAAAGAGGTAGTGAGATGGATGCCAAATTAAGATACAAGGCAAAGAAAATCAAGATTGTCTTTTTTGATATTGATGATACATTGCGGAATTCAAAGACAGGTTTTATTCCAGCTTCAATCCCAACTGTTTTTAAGCAATTACGTGAGAAAGGAATTTTGACAGGTATTGCTTCTGGACGAGGGATTTTTGGTGTCGTTCCAGAGATTCGTGATCTCAAGCCTGACTTTTTTGTAACTTTGAATGGGGCTTATATCGAAGATAAAAAAGGTCATGTCATTTATCAGCATCAGATTGAGAAGTCAGATGTTGAGGAGTATATCTCTTGGGCCAAGCAAGAGGGAATTGAGTATGGTTTGGTTGGGAGTCATGATGCCAAGTTGTCGACTCGCACCGATATGATTAGTGAAGCTATCAATCCAATTTACCCCGATTTAGATGTAGATCCTGACTTCCATGAAAAAGAAGATATCTATCAGATGTGGACTTTTGAAGATAAGGGAGATGACTTGCACTTGCCTGATAGTCTCTCAGACAAACTTCGCATGGTTCGTTGGCATCAACATTCGTCTGATATTGTGCCGATTTCAGGCTCCAAAGCGACGGGGGTGGAAAAGGTTGTTGAACACCTTGGCTTGAAACCAGAGAACGTCATGGTTTTTGGAGATGGCCTCAACGACTTGGAACTCTTTGATTATGCTGGAATCAGCGTTGCAATGGGAATTTCTCATGATAACATCAAAGAAAAAGCAGATTATATTACAAAAACATTAGAAGAAGATGGCATTTTTGATGCCTTAGAAGGATTTGGTATGGTAGAAAAAGAATTGCATTTCCCACAAGTAGACATTGAAATAGTAGAAGGTCCTATCGCGACTATTAAGACCAATCACGGAGACTTGCGTATTAAGCTCTTCCCTGAACATGCTCCTAAAACAGTGGCTAACTTTGTTGCACTTTCAAAAGATGGCTACTATGATGGTGTCATTTTCCACCGTATTATCAAGGACTTTATGATTCAAGGTGGAGACCCAACTGGAACTGGTATGGGTGGCGAGTCAATCTACGGCGAATCATTTGAGGATGAATTCTCAGAAGAACTTTACAATATCCGTGGTGCCCTTTCTATGGCCAATGCTGGTCCAAATACTAACGGCAGCCAGTTCTTTATCGTGCAAAATCAACATTTGCCTTATTCTAAGAAAGAAATTGCTCGTGGTGGTTGGCCAGAACCGATTGCGGAAATCTATGCCAACCAAGGTGGAACTCCTCATCTAGACCGCCGTCACACTGTATTTGGTCAGCTAGCTGATGAAGCTTCTTACGCTGTCTTGGATGCCATTGCTGCTGTTGAGACAGGAGCTATGGACAAGCCAGTTGAAGATGTTGTGATTGAAACAATTGAAATCGAGGACTAGGATGAAAATCGGTGATAAGCTAAAGGGCCGTATTACAGGGATTCAGCCCTACGGTGCCTTTGTTGAGCTAGAGACGGGTGATACGGGACTGATTCACATTTCAGAGATTCGGACAGGCTTTATTGAAAATATCCAAGAAGCCTTGAAAGTCGATGAAGAGGTTCAAGTTCAAGTAGTGGATTTAGATGAATTTACAGGGAAAGCTAGTCTTTCCATCCGCACTTTGGAGGAAGAAAAGCACCAGTTTCCGAGACGGAGACGCTTTTCAAGCGACCGTTTTAACTATGGCTTTGCGCCTCTCAAACGAATGATGCCAATTTGGACCAAGGAAGCCCTTCAACATTTGAAGAATCAGAAGCACTAGTTAGAAATTTCTATCTTTTGTAATGTTAATATAAATTTGCTATAATAAGACCATGGAAGAAGAACAATTATTAAAATCAGGAGAGCGCATTAACCAGCTCTTTTCAACAGATATCAAAATCATTCAAAATAGAGAGGTTTTTAGCTATTCGGTGGATAGTGTTCTCTTGTCACGTTTTCCACGTTTTCCTAAGAAGGGCTTGATAGTGGATTTTTGTGCTGGAAATGGAGCAGTGGGGCTATTTGCTAGCACTCGGACTCAGGCACAGATTTTGGCTGTTGAGATTCAGGAGCGTTTGGCGGATATGGCTGAACGCTCTGTCCGTTTGAATGGTTTAGAAGAGCAGATGGAGGTCATCTGTGATGATTTGAAAAATATGCCTGCTTACATCCAGGGAAGTAAGGTGGATATGATTTTATGTAATCCACCCTATTTCAAGGTGGATCCTCATTCCAATCTGAACGAGAGTGAACATTATCTCTTGGCTCGCCACGAAATCACGACCAATTTGCAGGAAATTTGTCGTAGTGCCCAAAGTATTCTCAAGTCCAATGGGCGTTTGGCCATGGTGCATCGTCCTGACCGCCTCTTGGATATCTTGGACATGTTGCAACGGCATAATCTAGCTCCTAAGCGCCTGCAGTTTGTTTATCCAAAACGGGAAAAGGAAGCTAATATGCTCTTGATTGAAGCTATCAAGGATGGCTCAACGAGTGGTTTTAAGGTTTTACCACCTTTGATTGTCCATAATGATGATGGTTCCTATACGCCCGAACTTGAAGAGATTTATTATGGATCATAAGGCTTATATGTATGTGCTGGAGTGTCGTGATGGTTCTTACTATACCGGTTATACGACTGACGTGAGAAGACGCCTTGCTGTCCACAATAGTGGGAAGGGAGCCAAATATACACGAGCCCGCTTGCCAGTCAAACTCATCTATGCTCAAGGTTTTGCCAGTAAGGAAGAAGCTATGTCGGCAGAAGCCCTGCTCAAGCGTAAGAAGAGGCCACAGAAGGAGCAATTTTTATCTGAAAATCAAGATAGAAATTTACTCATACTCTATGAAAATTAAAGAGCAAACTAGAAAGCTAGCCGTAGGTTGCTCAAAGCACTGCTTTGAGGTTGCAGATAGAGCTGACGTGGTTTGAAGAGATTTTCGAAGAGTATCAGTTATTTTGAAGAATTGTGAGGAGCCCTTTGACTCCTCTTACTTTTGTCAAAAAGCGAAAAAAATGCTACAATAAAGAGAATAAACAAAATGAGGTATTATCATGTCTAAGATTCTAGTATTTGGTCACCAAAATCCAGACTCAGATGCCATCGGGTCATCTGTAGCCTTTGCCTACCTTGCAAAAGAAGCTTACGGTTTGGATACGGAAGCTGTTGCCCTTGGAACTCCAAATGAAGAAACAGCCTTTGTCTTGAACTATTTTGGTGTGGAAGCACCACGTGTTATCACTTCTGCTAAAGCAGAAGGTGCAGAGCAAGTTATCCTGACTGACCACAATGAATTCCAACAATCTGTATCAGATATTGCTGAAGTAGAAGTTTATGGTGTTGTAGACCACCACCGTGTGGCTAACTTTGAAACTGCAAGCCCACTCTACATGCGTTTGGAGCCAGTTGGTTCAGCGTCTTCAATCGTTTATCGTATGTTCAAAGAACATGGTGTGGCTGTGCCTAAAGAGATTGCTGGTTTGATGCTTTCAGGTTTGATTTCAGATACCCTTCTTTTGAAATCACCAACAACACACCCAACAGATACAGTCATTGCTCCAGAATTGGCTGAATTAGCTGGTGTAAACTTAGAAGAGTATGGTTTGGCTATGTTGAAAGCTGGTACCAACTTGGCCAGCAAATCTGCTGAAGAATTGATTGACATCGATGCTAAAACTTTTGAATTGAACGGAAATAATGTCCGTGTTGCTCAAGTAAACACAGTTGACATCGCTGAAGTTTTGGAACGCCAAGTAGAAATCGAAGCTGCAATGCAAGCTGCTAACGCAGCAAACGGTTACTCTGACTTTGTCTTGATGATTACAGATATCGTCAACTCAAACTCAGAAATCCTAGCACTCGGTGCTAACATGGATAAGGTAGAAGCTGCTTTTAACTTCAAACTTGAAAACAACCACGCTTTCCTTGCTGGTGCTGTTTCACGTAAGAAACAAGTTGTTCCTCAATTGACTGAAAGCTTTAACGCTTAAGATTTTGGGTGTCATTTCAAAATCGGAAAGTCTAGTTTGACTTATATCGAAAGGAGTTTCGGCTCCTTTTTTTCTAGGAGTGAAGCATGTTAGCAAATGGCGATTTGATTTTTGTAAGAGATGAGTCGGATTTGGGACAGGCCATCCAGACTTCAACAGGCAACTATAGCCATGTCGCCATCTATTTGGATGGGATGATTTACCATGCTAGTGGAGAAGCGGGTGTTGTCTGTCAAGAACCAGCAGACTTCTTTGAACCCAATCACTTGTACGACCTCTATGTCTACCCAGAAATGGATATCCAGTCGGTGAAGGAAAGAGCTTGCAAACATCTTGGAGCTCCCTATAATGCTTCTTTCTATCCAGATGGTGCTGGTTTTTACTGTTCCCAGTATATGGCAGAAATCCTACCGATTTTTGAAACTATTCCTATGAAATTTGGAGATGGGGAGCAGGAGATTAGTGATTTTTGGAGAGAATATTACAGAGAACTAGGTTTGCCTGTTCCTCTAAAACAAGCTGGGACCAATCCTAGTCAGTTGGCAGCATCGCCTCTGTTAGAATGTAAAGAAAGGAATCTTCATGATTCAGATTTTTAATCCCTCTCGTTTGACGAGACAGCCATTTTTTGGAGAATTGATCCGCTATCTGGACCAGCATGATGATGTGATTCTACGAGAAATCAAGGCTCAATTTCCAGATGTAGCAGTTGATAAACTCATGGAAGAGTATATAAAGGCAGGCTTGATTCTACGGGAAAATAAGCGTTATTATCTCAATCTTCCTTTGCTGGAATCACTTGATAGTCTCGAACTGGACCAAGAGATTTTTGTCAGAGAAGATAGTCCGGCCTATCAAGCATTGTTAGAGCAGAGTTTTGAGACGGAATTGCGAAATCAGACAAATGCAGCTATTTTAGTTGAAAGGACGGACTTTGCGCGAACAAAAATGACCCTGTCCAATTATTTCTACAAGGTCAAACATCAGTATCCTTTGACAGGAAAACAGCAGGAGCTCTATGCTATTTTAGGAGATGTTAATCCTGAGTATGCTCTCAAATACATGACAACTTTTTTGTTGAAATTTCTCAAAAAAGATCAGCTCATGCAGAAACGCCGTGATATCTTTGTGGATAGTTTAGTGGTCTTGGGCTATATTGTCCAAAATGAAGAAGGGAAGTATGAGTTGGCTGTTGATTTTGATAAGGAAAGATTAACTTTCTACTTGGCCTGATTTCTTGTTTCTGAGCACATTATTTGACTTTCCTTAGGATTCAGTATAAACTATATGTAACCGGTAACACATATCGGAATAAAATTAAAGGAGACAATCATATGTCACTTGAAAACAAATTGGAACAAGCAACAGGCGCTATCAAAGAAGGATTTGGTAAAGTTACTGGGGATAGCAAGACTGAAGCAGAAGGCGCTGTAGAAAAGACAGTTGCTAAGGCAAAAGAAGTAGTTGAAGATGCTAAAGGTGCTGTAGAAGGTGCCGTTGAAGGTTTGAAAAACGCTTTTAAATAAGGATAGAAAAAATCAAGGGTTTCATTTCCCTTGATTTTTTTACTATCTTATAAATAATTTTCCGCGACGGCTGCATCTCCTGGATAGGCTTCTTTCTTGCCTTGGACGATTTGGTAGCAATCGGCCCCCTTACCAGCGATAATGACAGCATCTAATTCTTGGTTTGTGATAGCCATCGCTGCCTTGATGGCTTCTTGGCGATCTGCAATCTTTTCAACAGGATGATTGATGTAGCTACTAATTTCATCTGCGATGGCCATTGGATCTTCATAGTTAGGGTCATCAGCAGTCAGAAAGACTTGAATCTCAGGGTGTTGATTAAGGAGGAGGCCAAAGTCCTTACGACGGCTTTCTCCCTTGTTTCCTGTCGAACCAAGAACTAGTGCAATCTTTCCAGTTTGATGGGTTTCAACCACATTGATGAGTTTTTTGAGACTGTCCCCATTGTGGGCATAGTCAATGAAAACCTTGGCACCATTTTTCTGTGTGAGGACTTCCATACGACCAGGAACACGGGTTGCAGCGATTCCTTTTTTGATGTCCTCAAGACTAGATCCGAGACGGAGGCAAGCAAGTCCAGCAGCAATGGCATTTTCTTGGTTGAAGTGTCCAATCAGTTGAATATCATAATCACCAGCGAGTTTACCCGTAGCTGAAAAACTAAAGGCTTTGGAATTCTCGATTTGGTTATCAGATTGGCTACCATAGAAATCATGGTCTAGATCTTCTACTTGTTCTTTCAAGACAGAAAAGTGGTCCATGTCACTGTTAATGATGACTGCTCGGCTATTTTTCATCAAGAGACGTTTGTGGTAGAAGTAGTCTTCAAAGCTAGGGTGTTCAATCGGGCCGATATGGTCGGGGCTGATATTGAGGAAAACTCCCACATCAAAGGTTAGACCATAGACACGTTTGACCAGATAGGCTTGGCTGGATACCTCCATGATGAGGTGAGTACGGTCATTTTGAACAGCTTGATTCATCATGTCAAAGAGATCGATACTCTCAGGGGTTGTCAATGCAGACTTAAAGAAAGTCTTGCCATCTAGAGTTGTATTCATAGTCGAGAGCATAGCAGGTCGATGCCCTTGAGATAAGATGTTATAGGCGAAATAGGCTGCTGTTGTCTTACCCTTGGTTCCAGTAAAGGCAAGGAGTTTAAGTTTTTCCTGTGGATTGCCATAAAATTCCATGGCAATCAAACTCATGGCTTTCTTGATATCACTGACGATAATGGCAGGAATACCAACTTCATAGTCTTCTTCAGCCACATACCAACCCAGTCCTTGAGAGATGGCTGAAAGCAGAAATTCCTGCTTAAAAGCAGCACCTTTGACGAAAAAGAGGCTCTTCTCTTTGGCCTTGCGGCTGTCATAGCAGATGGTGTCAAAGACGACATTGCTGTAGTTGTAGTGGTAGTGTCCTTGGTCGATAATCTCACGGAAAAGACCATCATTCTTTAATATATCTAATACGGTTTCAATCTTAATCATACTTTCTATTGTAAACCGAAAGTCGTAAATTTACAAGTGACAAGGAAAAGTTTATAATGGAAGATGAGGAATTTTTCCTAGTGATTAAAATTAAATGAGGAATCTATGTCTAACGAAAACAATCACCAGCAGGCCCAGATGTTACGGGGGACTGCTTGGTTAACGGCTAGTAACTTTATCAGTCGCCTACTTGGGGCCATCTATATTATTCCTTGGTATATCTGGATGGGGTCTTATGCGGCTACGGCCAATGGTCTCTTTACCATGGGCTACAATATCTATGCCTGGTTCTTGCTGGTTTCAACAGCGGGGATTCCAGTTGCGGTGGCCAAGCAAGTTGCCAAATACAATACCATGCGAGAAGAGGAGCATAGCTTTGCCCTGATTAGAAGCTTTTTAGGCTTTATGACAGGACTAGGTCTGGTCTTTGCTCTGGTCTTGTATGTCTTTGCTCCTTGGCTAGCAGACTTGTCGGGTGTGGGGAAAGACCTGATACCAATCATGCAGAGCTTGGCTTGGGCAGTCTTGATTTTCCCTTCTATGAGCGTTATCCGAGGCTTCTTCCAAGGGATGAATAACCTCAAACCTTATGCCATGAGCCAAATCGCTGAGCAGGTCATTCGTGTTATCTGGATGCTCCTAGCTACCTTTATGATTATGAAAATGGGCTCAGGAGATTATCTAGCAGCGGTAACCCAATCAACCTTTGCTGCCTTTGTCGGCATGGTAGCCAGTTTTGCAGTTTTGCTTTACTTCCTTGCTAAGGAAGGATTACTAAAAAGAGTCCTTGAAACAGGAGATAAGATTAACAGCAAGCGTCTCTTAGTCGATACCATTAAGGAAGCCATTCCTTTTATCCTGACAGGGTCTGCCATCCAGCTCTTCCAGATTCTGGACCAGATGACCTTTATCAATAGTATGAGCTGGTTTACCAATTATAGTAATGAAGACTTGGTTGTCATGTTTTCTTATTTCTCAGCTAACCCTAATAAAATCACTATGATTTTGATTTCTGTTGGGGTTTCGATTGGTAGTGTAGGATTGCCACTCTTGACTGAAAACTATGTCAAGGGAGACTTGAAAGCAGCTTCTCGCCTAGTTCAGGACAGCATTACCATGCTTTTCTTATTCCTGTTGCCAGCAACAGTTGGAGTGGTCATGGTAGGAGAACCTCTTTATACGGTTTTCTATGGCAAGCCAGATAGTTTGGCTATGGGCTTGTTTGTCTTTGCCGTTTTGCAGTCTACCATTTTAGGCTTGTACATGGTCTTGTCACCAATGCTTCAGGCCATGTTCCGAAACCGTAAGGCTGTTCTCTACTTCATCTATGGTTCGATTGCCAAGCTAGTCTTGCAAATACCTACCATCGCCCTCTTCCACAGTTATGGTCCTTTGATTTCCACAACTATCGGTCTTATCATTCCTAATGTCTTGATGTATCGGGATATTTGTAAGGTAACAGGTGTCAAGCGCAAGATTATTGTGAAGCGAACCATTTTAATCAGTTTGTTAACTCTTTTCATGCTTCTTGTAGTAGGAACAATGCAGTGGATTTTAGGATTTGTGTTCCAACCAAGTGGACGTTTGTGGAGCTTCCTTTATGTAGCTCTTGTTGGTGCCATGGGAGGAGGAGTTTATGGATTCTTGAGCCTTCGTACTCGCTTATTGGATAAGGTGATTGGAAAAGCCCAAGCAGATCGCTTACGAATCAAATTAAAGTTAACTTAGAAAATATTTATAAATAAAAGGGATAATTTGAATGTTTCTATCATGAAATGCTTAAATTATTCTCTTTTTTATTAATTTGTAGAATAATAACTAAAGTTTGTAGATGGTAATTTTATTTTTCTTAAATTTTACTTAAAAAACTATTGACTAAATAAAACCTGTAATGTATAATAAGACAAATATTTAAATCAGGAGGTTCTGGAAATGAAAAAGTCTAAGGCCAAGTATGCAACGCTTGCAGGTGTCGTGTTAAGTGCAGGTATTTTATTAAGTGCTTGTGGAAATTCTAGCACAGCGTCAAAAACATATAACTATGTTTACGTAAGTGACCCATCAAGTTTGAACTATCTAGCAGAAAACCGTGCAACAACCAATGATATTGTGACCAATCTGGTAGATGGTCTCATGGAAAATGACCAATATGGGAACTATATCCCGTCCTTGGCAGAGGATTGGAGTGTTTCTCAAGACGGTTTGACCTATACCTACAAACTGCGTAAAGATGCTAAATGGTATACTGCAGATGGAGATGAATATGCTCCTGTTACTGCCCAAGATTTTGTCACTGGTTTGAAATATGCAGCTGATAAAAAATCAGAAGCCTTGTACTTAGTACAAGAATCCGTTGCTGGTTTAGATGACTATATCACTGGTAAAACAAGCGACTTTTCAACTGTCGGAGTTAAGGCTCTTGATGACCAAACAGTTCAATATACCTTGACACGACCAGAATCTTACTGGAACTCAAAAACAACGTCAACGATTCTCTTCCCAGTCAATGCGGATTTCTTGAAATCAAAAGGGGATGATTTTGGGAAGGTAGACCCATCTAGCATTTTGTACAATGGACCTTTCTTGATGAAATCCTTTGTTTCAAAATCTGTCATCGAATTCAAGAAAAATCCCAACTATTGGGATGCTAAAAATGTCTTTGTAGATGATGTCAAATTGGCCTATTATGATGGTAGTGACCAAGATGCACTGGCTCGTAACTTTGTGGAGGGGGCTTATAGCTACGCTCGTCTCTATCCAAACAGTTCAAGTTTTGAGGGTATTAAAGAAAAGAATAAGGATAATATCATCTATAGATTGCAAGAGCCTACTTCTTACTTCTTAAACTTTAACCTTGATAGAAAATCTTATAAATTCACTTCTAAGACAAGCGATGCTGAGAAGAAATCGACTCAGGAAGCAGTTCTTAACAAAAACTTCCGTCAAGCCATAAACTTTGCCTATGACCGTACAGCTTATGGGGCTCAATCTCAAGGGGAAGACGGAGCAACTAAGATTTTGCGTAACCTAGTCGTTCCTCCTAATTTTGTAACCATCAACGGCAAAGACTTTGGTGAAGTAGTAGCCTCTAAAATGGTCAACTATGGTAAGGAATGGCAAGGAATCAACTTTGCGGATGCCCAAGATCCATACTACAATGCTGAAAAAGCCAAAGCCAAATTTGCAGAGGCTAAGAAAGAACTCCAAGCCAAAGGAGTCCAATTCCCAATCCACTTGGACATGACAGTTGACCAAGCTGTTAAAAAGGGTGTTCAAGAGGCAAATTCTATGAAGCAATCTATTGAAGCAGCCTTAGGTGCAGAGAACGTTGTAATTGATATTCAACAACTCACTACTGAAGATTATGACAATACAAGCTATTTGGCTCAGACAGCAGCTCAGAAGGATTATGATCTTTACAACGGTGGTTGGGGTCCTGATTACCAAGATCCTTCAACCTATCTCGATATTTTTAATACTAATAGTGGTGGTGTTCTGCAAAATCTAGGTTTAGAGCCAGGTGAAGCCAATGACAAGGCTAAGGCTGTTGGGCTGGATGTTTATACTCAAATGCTGGAAGAAGCTAACAAGGAACAAGATATTGCAAAACGCTATGAAAAGTATGCTGAAATCCAAGCTTGGTTGGTAGATAGCTCTCTAGCCATTCCAAACGTTTCCCTGGGTGGAACACCAGTATTGAGAAAAACAGTTCCTTTCTCAGAACCATTCTCACAAGCTGGTAATAAAGGTATTGAATCATATAAATACCTCAAAGTACAAGATAAGACAGTCACAAAGGATGAATATGAAAAAGCTAAAGAAAAATGGCTGAAAGAAAAAGAAGAATCCAATAAAAAAGCCCAAGAAGAATTGGCAAAACATGTCAAATAAGGATTTTTCAAGAAAAACGATGGTTTCGAAAGAAGCCGTCGTTTTTATATAGAATGCTGGCAATTTTGAAGAAAAGTGCTTACATTTTTTAATTTGTTTACTGGATTTATGTTATAATGAATATAACAAAAACGTGAGAAACTATTTTCGCAATTCTACCCAATGTTGATTGAAGTATGTATATGCTAGAGTGATTTTATAGGAGGGATGTCATCTACTGGAAAAGTAAGATAAAATGCAACAAATGATAAGTTCTTCTTTATGTGAAGAGTTCTTATTTGCCTATTTACTAATCGTTATGGAGGTAACATTATGGGCGCTATTATGGAGTTTGCAACAGAAAAACAGATTGCATCATTTCTTTCAAGGTGTCACATTGAAGGGCAAAGGAATTTTCTGATGGCTTTCAAGAAAAAGACATGGCTGAAATCCTTTATTGATTTCTTCATTATAGGAGGAAGTTACTATGTTCAGTCGAGTGTGAAGCCTAAGATTCTGGCATTCACACCTAAGGGAATCTACTTGATGGACATCAGTGATATAACTGAAAATCGTTCTAATCAAGTCCTTGAGATGCCTTGGAATCAAGTTAAAGATTTTACTTATAAGCCAGTCTTGAATACAGTTAGGCTGAACTGGAACTATCAAAATGAAGCCTATATTTTTTCCGTGGATGTCGGTCAGGTTAGTCAGCGTGTGGGCCAGTATCAATTTAACAAAGAGCATTATGACTATTTAGCCCAACAGGATTTCTTTCGGTCCAAGTAAACCCTAGCAAGGATTTTCACAAAAGAATCTAGAGTATTTTCTGGATTCTTTTTTAGCTTTACTAGCTAAGTCTATAGTTTGAAACTATAACCAGCTCTTGAAAAGAAGAAAATGAGTTGATGAAAATAAGTGGTACAATAGTTACTATAGATTTGGAGGTATTGTATGAGCAAGGAATTACACATTAACACAATTTTGGCCCAGGCGGGTATCAAGTCAGACGAAGCGACAGGAGCTTTGGTAACACCGCTACATTTTTCAACGACTTATCAGCATCCAGAGTTCGGTCAGTCTACTGGCTTTGACTATACGCGTACCAAAAACCCAACTCGCAGCAAGGCTGAAGAAGTTTTGGCGGCCATTGAGTCAGCAGACTATGCCCTAGCTACTAGCTCAGGGATGTCAGCTATTGTCTTGGCCTTTAGCGTTTTTCCGGTAGGAAGTAAGGTTTTGGCAGTGCGTGACCTTTACGGAGGTTCTTTCCGTTGGTTTAACCAAGTGGAGCAGGAAGGTCGTTTCCATTTTACCTATGCCAATACAGAAGAAGAGTTGATTGCTGAGTTAGAAAAGGACGTGGATGTTCTCTATATCGAAACGCCAACCAATCCCTTGATGTTGGAATTTGATATCGAAAAACTAGCAAAATTGGCTCATGCTAAGGGTGCCAAAGTGGTTGTGGACAATACCTTCTACAGTCCTATCTATCAACGTCCGATTGAAGATGGTGCGGATATTGTTCTCCATTCAGCGACTAAGTATCTGGCAGGGCACAATGATGTCTTGGCTGGAGTGGTTGTGACCAATAGTTTAGAACTATACGAGAAACTCTTTTATAATCTCAATACGACAGGGGCAGTCTTGTCTCCGTTTGATAGTTATCAATTGATTCGTGGTCTCAAGACCTTGTCTCTTCGTATGGAGCGCTCAACAGCCAATGCCCAAGAAGTGGTTGCCTTTTTGAAAGATTCTCAAGCAGTCAAGGAAGTTCTCTATACTGGTCGTGGGGGGATGATTTCCTTTAAAGTAGCGGATGAAACACGCATTCCACATATTTTGAACAGTCTTAAGGTCTTCTCTTTTGCGGAAAGTTTAGGTGGGGTGGAAAGTCTCATTACTTATCCAACGACACAAACTCACGCTGATATTCCAGCAGAAGTGCGCCATTCTTACGGTTTGACAGATGACCTCTTGCGCTTGTCTATTGGGATTGAGGATGCTAGAGATTTGATTGCAGATTTGCGCCAAGCATTAGAAGGATAAGACAAAGATGGGAAAATATGATTTTACAAGCCTGCCAAACCGTTTAGGGCACCATACCTATAAATGGAAAGAAGCAGAAACGGATAGTGAAGTCCTACCAGCTTGGATAGCGGATATGGACTTTGTAGTCTTGCCTGAAATCCGCCAAGCTGTGCAAACTTACGCTGATCAACTGGTTTATGGCTATACCTATGCCAGTGAAGAGTTAATTAAGGAAGTTCAAAAGTGGGAAGCCACACAACACGGTTACCACTTTGACAAAGAGGCTCTTGTCTTTATCGAGGGTGTGGTACCAGCCATCTCAACAGCTATTCAAGCCTTTACAAAAGAAGGCGAGGCGGTTTTGATTAACACACCTGTCTATCCACCCTTTGCTCGCAGTGTCAAGTTGAACAACCGTAGATTGATTACCAATTCTTTGGTGGCAAAGGATGGTCTGTTTGAGATTGACTTTGATCAACTTGAAAAGGATTTGGTGGAAGAGGAGGTCAAACTCTATATCCTCTGCAACCCTCACAATCCTGGTGGACGTGTGTGGGAAAAGGAAGTGTTGGAGAAGATTGGTCAACTCTGCCAAAAACACGGTGTTCTGTTAGTTTCAGATGAGATTCACCAAGATTTGGCCCTTTTTGGTCACAAGCATCATTCCTTCAATACTATCAATCCTGACTTTAAAGAATTTGCTATTGTCTTGACTAGTGCCACTAAAACCTTTAACATCGCTGGAACAAAAAATTCATATGCAGTTATTGAAAATCATAAGTTGCGAGTGGCTTACCAGAAACGCCAGTTGGCCAATAACCAGCATGAAATTTCAGGCTTGGGTTATTTGGCGACAGAAGCTGCCTATCGATACGGTAAAGATTGGTTAGAGGAACTCAAGCAAGTCTTTGAAGACCACATCAATTATGTGGTGGATTTATTTGGAAAAGAGACTAAAATCAAGGTCATGAAACCGCAAGGAACCTACTTGATTTGGCTTGATTTTTCAGCCTATGACCTGACTGATGAAACATTACAAGAGCTTTTGAGAAATGAAGCCAAGGTTATCCTCAATCCTGGTTTGGATTATGGGGATGAAGGAAGTCTTCATGCCCGCCTCAATGTAGCCATGCCTAAATCTCTACTGCAAGAAGTTTGTCAGCGGATTGTGACGACTTTTGCCAAACGTTAAAAATCCAGCCTTCTAGGAGAAAAGTATCCCTAGAAGGCTATTTTCATAGGGGAAAATATGGTATAATAAAAAGATAAGGTAAAGGTAAAAATATGGCTAAATTGATTCCGGGGAAAGTCCGTATCGAAGGCGTTGCCCTTTATGAAACCGGTAAGGTTGACATTATCAAGGAAAAGAACAATCGGCTCTACGCTCGCGTTGCAGAAGAAGAACTGCGCTATAGTTTAGAGGATGATTTGGTTTTTTGTGCCTGCGATTTTTTCCAAAAGAGGGGCTACTGTGTGCATTTGGCGGCTCTGGAGCATTTTTTGAAAAATGATGAGCGTGGTCAGGAAATCTTGCAGAGTCTGGAAGAAGGTCATGAGGAAAAAGAGGCCGTTGAAACCAAGGTGACCTTGGGTGGCAAATTTTTGGACCGAATCTTGTCTCCAAAATCAGACCGAGCCTATGAGTTGTCAGCTGTGGGACAAGTGGAAGCAGGAAGCAATCGTATCTTGTGGACGCTTAGAATCGGCCAAATCAATAGCCAAAAATACTACGTCATTCGGGACATTCCGCTTTTTTTAAGAGTCGTCGAGAAGAGAAAACCTTATATGATTGGTAAAACTTATGAGGAGTCTCTGTCTTGGGAAGCCTTTAATGAGGAAAGTCAAGAGCTTCTGACTTTCTTACGCGGACTAATGGAGGAAGGACTAGCTCCAGACCTTTTTTTCCAAAACCAAGGTCGGCATCTCTTTTTTCCTCTGACCTTTTTTGAGCAGGGTGTGAATTTACTGATGGCCTTGCCCCATTTTCAATTTGACCATCAAGTGGATAGTTACCAAACCTTGCTTTTTCAGGATATGCATGCTGATGCCAATCTATTTGCCTTTACAGTAACAGAATACTCGGATTATTTTGAAATGGAAATCAGTGAGAGTCCTAGGGTCAATGTCTTTTATCAGGGAGCTGTGCTTTTCCATAAAGGACAGGTTTATTTTCTAACAGACCAGCAAATGCGTCTTCTCAAGGAAATCAAAGCGCTACCTTTGGGTCAAGATGGAAAGAAATACCTGCAATTTGATAGCAGTGACCGAGATAAGTTGGCTTCCTGTCTAACTCTCTTTGGCCAGATGGGGACCGTTTCAGCTCCAGAACGCTTACAAATCAAAACTTTTGCGCCCTCTTTTTACTTTGACAGGGAAGAAGATAATCGGATTCGTTTAGAAATTCAGTTTGATTATGGAGACAAGCAGGTATCTAGCCGACAAGAGCTAGAAGAATTACCTTTTTCGAGTGATGCTGAATTAGAAGAAAGAGTTTTCCAAGTCTGTTTGGCAGCTGGATTTGAAGCAGACTTTCAATCTTGGCGTCAGACCTTAAAAGCGGAGTCTGTCTATCATTTCTTTCATGAAATCATTCCAGTCTTTGAAAAACTCGGGCATGTTGAACTATCAGACAAGCTAGAAGAAATTTATAGCCTAGCAAGCCCTCAAGTACAAATTGCTTCCAAGGGTGGCCTCTTGGAAATCCAGTTTGATTTTCAAGATATCGCCCAAGAGGAAATTGACCAAGCCATGCAGGCCTTGGTTGCCAATCAAGATTTTTATATTGATTCGTCTAATCAAGTCTACTTTTTTGATGAAGAAACCAAGAAAATTCGCCAAAATCTACAGGAACTGGGACAGTTTGAATTAAAAGATGGGGCCTTGCAGGCTCGAAAATCTTTGGCTTATAGTTTGGCTCATCTCTTTGAAGGGCGAGACCGTATTTCTTTTTCACAAGAATTCCAGAATTTGGCTCATGATTTGACGCATCCAGAGGACTTCCCTCGACAAGCAACTCAGGTCAAGGCTGACTTGCGAGATTATCAGGAAAAGGGAATCGGTTGGCTGCAGATGCTCCATTATTATGGTTTTGGTGGGATTTTGGCTGATGATATGGGACTTGGTAAAACACTTCAGACCATTGCATTTTTGACCAGTCAAGTGACAAAAGAAAGTAGAGTCTTGATTCTGGCTCCGTCGGGTTTGATTTACAACTGGGCGGACGAGTTTCAGAAATTTGCCCCACAGTTGGATGTGGCTGTTGTTCATGGCTTGAAAGCTAGTCGTGAAGAGATTCTTGCTGAGAGTCATCAAATCTATGTGACGAGTTATGCTACCTTCCGTCAGGACAGTGATCTTTATCAGGGGATGGCCTTTGACTTCCTTTTCTTAGATGAAGCTCAGGTTATGAAAAATGCCCAGACAAAGATTGCTCAGACCTTGAGACAATTTGTGGTGCCGTCGGTCTTTGCCTTGTCAGGAACTCCGATTGAAAACCATCTGGGTGAGCTGTGGTCTATTTTCCAAATCGTCTTGCCAGGACTTTTACCAAGCAAGAAAGAATTTATGAAATTATCAGCTGAGCGAGTGGCTCAGTTTATCAAGCCTTTCGTGATGCGACGCAAGAAAGAAGAAGTTCTGACTGAATTGCCAGACTTGATTGAAGTGGTTTATAAAAATGAACTGGAAGACCAGCAAAAGGCTATCTATCTAGCCCAGTTGCAACAGATGCGAGACCGTCTGGCTCTAGTGTCAGATCAGGAATTCCAACGAAGTCGGGTGGAAATCTTGTCTGGTTTGATGCGCTTGCGCCAAATCTGTGACACTCCTGCCCTCTTTATGGAAGATTATCAGGGAGCCAGTGGCAAACTGGATAGTCTCCGAGATCTGCTGGTACAGGTGGCAGACGGCGGACACCGTGTCTTGATTTTCTCGCAGTTCAAGGGAATGTTGGAGAAAATTGAACAAGAACTGCCAGACTTGGGATTGACTTCCTTTAAAATTACGGGTTCAACCCCAGCCAAGGAAAGACAAGACATGACCAAGGCCTTTAACCAAGGAGAAAGAGATGCCTTTCTAATTTCTCTTAAGGCTGGTGGTGTTGGTCTGAATCTGACAGGTGCTGATACAGTGATTTTGGTTGACCTTTGGTGGAATCCTGCGGTGGAAGCGCAAGCCATTGGCCGTGCCCATCGGATGGGGCAGGAAGAAACGGTTGAGGTTTATCGCTTAGTGACCAGGGGAACCATTGAAGAAAAAATTCAGGAACTCCAAGAACAAAAGAAACATCTGGTGTCACAAGTATTGGATGGAACAGAGTCACGTGGCAGTCTCAGCCTAGCAGAAATTAGAGAAATTTTGGGAATTTCTGAAGCCAGCACTTGAAAAATCAAGACAATACGCTATAATGAAGTGTTGAAAGGAAATAGAAAATGAGAGAAGAACGATTTCCATTGGTGTCAGATGATGAGGTCATGCTGACTGAGATGCCGGTTATGGACCTCTACGATGAATCTGACTTTATCAGTAATATCAAGGGAGAATACTGTGATAAGAATTATCTGGAATGGGCCCCTATTACTGAAGAAAAACCAGTAAAACAGATTGAAAAGCCAGTAGAGAAACCTAAGAAGGCTGGCTTAGGAGTAAAAAAAGAAGGAAAGAGCTATGCGGAGGTGGCGCGTGAAGAAGCGCGTGCGGATTTGAAAAAGAAACGCTCAGCAAGTTATCTGACCAAGGATATTACTCCTACAAGACACCATTCTAAGCCAAGTCTCGTTAGACAGGGCAATCAACCTACTGCGCCTTTCCAAAAGGAAAATTCTGGTGAATTTGTTAAATATAGTCAAAAATTGACCCAGTCTCATTACATCTTGGCGGAAGAAGTGAGCCATATTTCTACTCAAACTGAGCAAGCAGAAACTGCAGGCCCAAAGAAAAACAACTATGATTTTCTAAAGAAGAGCCAAATCTACAATAAAAAGAATCAACAAAAAGAACAAGAACGTCAGGTTGCCCAAGAGTTGAATCTGACAAGAATTACGGAATAGGGGAGAAAACATGTCAAAGACATATCATTTTATCGGAATTAAGGGATCAGGGATGAGTGCCTTGGCCTTGATGTTGCACCAAATGGGACACAAGGTACAGGGATCTGATGTTGAAAAGTATTACTTCACTCAACGCGGTCTTGAGCAGGCAGGGATTACCATTCTTCCTTTTGATGAAAAGAATCTAGATGGAGATATGGAAATTATCGCTGGAAATGCCTTTCGTCCAGATAACAACGTCGAAATTGCCTATGCGGACAAAAATGGCATCAGCTACAAACGTTACCATGAATTCCTAGGTAGTTTTATGCGCGATTTTGTCAGCATGGGAGTTGCTGGAGCTCACGGAAAAACTTCAACGACAGGTATGTTGTCTCATGTCTTGTCTCATATCACAGACACTAGTTTCTTGATTGGAGACGGGACAGGTCGTGGTTCAGCCAATGCAAAATATTTTGTCTTTGAATCTGACGAATATGAGCGCCATTTTATGCCTTACCACCCAGAATATTCTATCATCACCAACATTGACTTTGACCATCCAGACTATTTCACAAGTCTAGAGGATGTTTTCAATGCTTTTAACGACTATGCTAAACAAATTACCAAAGGTTTGTTTATCTACGGTGAAGATGCTGAGTTACGTAAGATTACGTCTGATGCACCGATCTATTATTATGGTTTTGAAGCTGAGGGGAATGACTTTGTAGCTAGTGATCTTCTTCGTTCAACAACTGGTTCGACCTTCACAGTTCACTTCCGTGGACAAGAGTTGGGGCAATTCCACATTCCAACCTTTGGTCGTCACAATATCATGAATGCGACAGCCGTTATTGGTCTTCTTTACACAGCAGGATTTGATTTGAACTTGGTACGTGAACACCTGAAAACATTTGCCGGTGTTAAGCGTCGTTTCACTGAGAAAATTGTCAATGACACGGTGATTATTGATGACTTTGCCCACCATCCAACAGAAATTATTGCGACCTTGGATGCGGCTCGTCAGAAATACCCAAGCAAGGAAATTGTAGCAGTCTTCCAACCGCATACCTTTACAAGAACCATTGCCTTGTTGGACGAATTTGCTCATGCTTTGAACCAAGCGGATGCAGTTTACCTAGCGCAAATTTATGGATCTGCTCGTGAAGTAGACCATGGTGATGTTAAGGTAGAAGACCTAGCCAAAAAAATCAACAAAAAACATCAAGTGATCACTGTTGAAAATGTTTCTCCACTCCTTGACCATGACAATGCTGTCTATGTCTTTATGGGAGCAGGAGATATCCAAACCTATGAATATTCATTTGAGCGTCTCTTGTCTAACTTGACAAGCAATGTTCAATAGGATTTTCCCATGGAAATTCCAATTAAGATTATTCAGGCAAGTAAGTCTGATTTGGCTGAGATAGAGACACTTCAGGCCACATCTTTTCCAGCTGAAAAGCACCTTACTTCCCATATTTTAGAAGAAAGTATCCGTAAGTCTGCGGATACCTTTCTTCTAGCTAGGGATGAAAATCAGCTTCTAGGCTATGTTCTAGGTGGTCCTTACCCACACAATCCGAAATGTCTAGAAATACATTCTTTAGTCATCGAGGCTGACCATCAGAGACAGGGATTGGGAATGCTTCTTCTTGCGGCTTTGAAAGATGTGGCAGTTGAGCTGGATTACAAAGCTATTCGTTTGAAGAGTCCGGATGAGTTGCTTTCCTATTTTGAAATGAACGGTTTTATTGATGAAGAAGAGACAGATTCGCTTTATGCAGCTAGTCAAGGTTTTAGTATGATTTGGTTTAATCTCTTTTTTTAGGAGGCAAAATGGAAATTAGGAAAGCAAGATTAGAAGATTTGGATCGTATCGTTGAGATTGAACTAGAAAATTTCTCGATTGAAGAAGCCATTCCTCGCTCTGTTTTTGAGGCGCATTTGCAAGAAATTCAGACCTCGTTTCTGGTTGCAGAAAAAGATGGCAGAATCATGGGGTATATAGAAGGGCCAGTTGGACCATACCGCCATCTGCAAGACCAATCCTTTACAGAAGATATAGAAGATTATAGTCATGAGCCTGGTGGTTATATCTCTGTGACCTGTCTTTCTATTGCCAAGGAGGCACAGGGCCTTGGACTTGGTCAAAAATTACTAACAGCCTTGAAAGAACTGGCTCTTGAACACGAAAGAGAAGGCATTAACCTAACCTGTCATGACTATCTCACCACCTACTACGAAAAACATGGATTTGTCAATGAAGGCCAGTCCCAGTCAACCTTTGCAGGGGAAACCTGGTATGATATGGTCTGGGAAGCTAAAAAATAAGCTAGAAAAGCATGCTAGGTTGCTTTTCTTTCGTTTTTAAGATATAATATTATGGATTGTCAACGAGGAGGATAAACTTTTGAGTGAAAAGCCAAGAGAAGACGAAAAATTAAGCTTTAAAGAGCAGATTTTACGCGATTTAGAAAAAGTAAAACGTTATGAAGGGATTCGCCAAGAGGCCACTGAACTTGCAGAGAAAAAAGAAGCTCTATTTGTCCCTGAAACAAAACTCGCAGATGAAGATGTTATGGTTGCATCCCTATCAGCTGTTGAAAAAATTATGGAGAATGCACCACGTGTTCCAAAACATCCTAGTGAGGATATGCCTGCATCATCGGCAGATGAATCGAGAGTAGAAGCTCCGATTACTCCTCGTCACCCTAGTCAAGATGTTCCAGCTTCACCAGTTGAAGAAAGTCCATCAAGACCGGTTCCGGGACCAGAAACAGTTCGCCCTAAAAAAGCTGAAAAAGATGTGAACACAACTCCAACAAGAGTAGCTGTTTCTTATAAGACTGAAGCACAAAAAGAGACACAAGCAGAAGCGCCAAGACCTGAACCGGTTGTCGAAACGGAAGCTGTTGAAGTGGTTTCTGAAACTCCACGTCGTAGTCATCGTGAGACCGTTAAACCAGTCAAGAAGAAAAAATCACATTTGAAGGCTTTCTTCATTTCTCTACTGATTTTCCTTGCCTTGATTTCAGCAGGTGGTTACTTCGGTTATCAGTATGTTCAATCATCTTTATTACCAGTTGACGCCAATTCTAAGAAGTATGTAACCGTTCAAATCCCGGAAGGAGCCAATGTCCAAGAGATTGGCTCAGCACTTGAAAATTCTGGTGTGATTAAACACGGAGTGATTTTTGCTTTCTATGCCAAATATAAAAATTATTCAGATTTGAAGGCTGGATATTACAATTTGCAAAAGAGCATGAGTACAGAGGATATCATTAAGGAACTCCAGAAAGGTGGTACTCCTGAACCTCAGGAACCTTCACTTGCAGATTTAACGATTCCAGAAGGTTATACAATTGATCAAATCGCCCAAGCTGTAGGCCAACTACAAGGTGAATTTAAAGAAGCTTTGACTGCGGATGCTTTCTTGGCTAAAATTCAAGATGACAACTTTATCAGTCAAGAAGCTGCTAAATATCCAAACCTACTCGAAAGCTTACCGACAAAAGAAAGTGGAGCTCGTTACCGTTTGGAAGGTTATCTTTTCCCAGCAACCTACTCTATCAAGGAAAGCACAACTATTGAAAGCTTGATTGATGAGATGTTGGCAGCTATGGATAAGACCTTGACTCCGCACTATAGTGCAATTAAGTCTAAAAACTTGACAGTCAATGAATTGTTAACCATTGCTTCTCTTGTTGAAAAAGAAGGTGCTAAGACTGAAGATCGTAAGTTGATTGCAGGTGTTTTCTACAATCGCTTGAACCTTGGTATGCCACTTCAAAGCAATATTGCAATCTTGTATGCTCAAGGGAAACTTGGCCAAAATATCAGCCTAGCAGACGATGCTGGAATTGATACATCGATTAATTCACCATACAATGTTTATACAAAACCTGGTTTGATGCCTGGTCCAGTGGATAGTCCAAGTCAGGACGCGATTGAAGCAAGTATCAACCAAACTAAGAGTGAGAACCTCTACTTTGTAGCCAATGTTACAGATGGAAAAGTCTATTACGCGGTTACTCAGGAAGAACATGATCGCAATGTAGCTGAACATGTCAATAGCAAGCTTACTCAAAATAGTAGTTCAAACTAAGACTACAAAAATGAGAATCTCAGATAGAGATTCAATACTATCGAAAGAAAGTTGAGAAAAATGGCAGAAAAAACATATCCTATGACCCTTGCGGAAAAGGAAAAACTTGAAAAAGAATTAGAAGAATTGAAATTGGTCCGCCGACCAGAAGTGGTAGAACGCATTAAGATTGCCCGTTCATACGGTGACCTTTCTGAAAATAGTGAATACGAAGCGGCTAAGGATGAACAAGCCTTTGTTGAAGGACAAATCTCTAGCTTGGAAACAAAAATCCGTTATGCTGAAATCGTCAATAGCGACTCAGTTGCCGATGATGAAGTAGCGATTGGGAAAACAGTCACTATCCAAGAAATTGGTGAGGACGAAGAAGAAGTTTATATTATCGTAGGTTCAGCGGGTGCAGATGCCTTTGCAGGTAAGGTTTCAAATGAAAGCCCAATTGGACAAGCCTTGATTGGTAAGAAAACAGGTGATACAGCAACCATTGAAACACCTGTTGGTAGCTATGATGTAAAAATCTTAAAGGTTGAAAAAACAGCCTAAAAACAGAAAAAAGGAGTGGGGAGGCAGTGCGCTTCACTCACTCCTTTTTCCATTTTAAATTGAATTGGAGACGTTATGAGTTCAAAGAAGAAAAAAAATAAGATGGAGCGTGGTCTGACTAATCGTCACGTGCAGGTTATGGCCATTGCTGGGACAATCGGAACAGGACTCTTTTTGGGAGCAGGTCGTTCTATTAGCCTAACAGGTCCGTCCATTGTACTGATTTATATGATTACAGGGGCCTTCATGTTCCTCATGATGCGTGCGGTTGGGGAAATGCTCTACCAAGACCCTGAGCAACATACCTTTATCAACTTTATCACGCGCCATTTGGGTAAGGGCTGGGGCTATTTCTCAGTTTGGTCTTACTGGCTATCCGTTGTCTTTATCGGTATGGCGGAAATCACAGCTATCTCTCACTATGTTCAGTTTTGGTTCCCTAGCTGGCCAAGTTGGATGATTGAGATTGGATTTTTGACCATTTTAGCCTTGGTCAATCTGATTGCAGTGAAGCTCTTTGGGGAAGTTGAGTTTTGGTTCGCTATGGTCAAGATTGTGGCTATTTTAGCCATGATTGCAACAGGAGTCTTTATGGTCTTGACAGGCTTTAAGACACCACATGGAGTAGCAAGTTTGGCCAATATTTCCGACAATTTCTCCCTCTTCCCAAATGGTGGAGTCAACTTTGTCATGGCCTTCCAGATGGTGTTCTTTGCCTACCTCATGATTGAGTTTATCGGGGTCACAACTTCTGAAACCAAAAATCCACGTCAGGTTTTGCCAAAAGCCGTTAAGGAAATTCCTTTGCGTATCGCCTTTTTCTATGGTGGTGCCCTCTTAGCCATTATGGCTATCATTCCTTGGCGTGAGCTTGCCTCTGCTGATTCACCTTTTGTTACGGTATTTGAGTTAGCAGGTGTCAAGTGGGCAGCAGCCTTGATTAACTTCGTCGTTTTGACCTCAGCAGCATCTGCCCTTAACTCAACCCTTTATTCAACAGGGCGTCATTTGTACCAAATTGCCCATGATTCGCCAAATCCATTCTTAAAAGCGATCAAGGCAGATACCCTTTCTCGCCACAACGTACCACAAAATGCCATCATTGCTTCAGCGGTTTTGATTGCCCTAGCAGCCTTTATCAATATCTTGCCAGGTGTTTCGGATGCCTTTGCCTTGATTACGGCTTCATCATCAGGTGTCTATATCGCTATCTATATCTTGATTATGGTGGCTCACCTTAAATACCGCAAGTCACAGGACTTTATGGCGGATGGCTACCTCATGCCCCATTATCGTTTCTTAAATCCTTTAACCATGCTCTTCTTTGCCTTTGTCTTTGTAACCCTCTTTTTACAAGAGTCTACATTTGTAGGAGCAATCGGATCAGCTATCTGGATTATCGGTTTTGGAATTTACAGCCAGTGGAAATTTAGAAAATAGATTTGAAACTCATCAACTCAGCTTGGTGGGTTTTTTCTAGTTTGACAGTTTATTGAAATAATACTATAATCAAGCTGTAATCGTTTTCGAGGAGGTTTAGATGTACTTTAGATTGGAAAATAAGGAATCTCATAAATCACAAGAAATAGGGAATTTGATTCGTGCTTATAACCGTTCCAAAAGAGAAGAGGCTGAAAGTGAGCCGCTGAATCTTTATGTTGAAGATGAGATGGGCAATCTCATGGCTGGCTTGGTAGCTGAGACTTTCGGAAATTGGCTAGAAATCGAGTATTTGTTTGTGAAAGAGGAATTGCGAGGGCAAGGAATCGGTTCAAAATTATTGCAGCAAGCAGAAACTGAAGCAAAGAATCGAAACTGTCGTTTTGCTTTTGTTAATACTTACCAGTTTCAAGCTCCAGATTTTTATAAAAGGCATGGCTACAAGGAAGTCTTTGCTTTGCAAGACTATCCCTACATTGGGCAAAGATATTATTACCAAAAGAATCTGTAAGGTGAATATGAAGGTATGATACAAAGAGAGACTCACACATAAGTATGGAGGCAGACTGATGGATATAATACTGGATATGGGTAATGTTTAAGGAGATTCTCGATAAGTAGCGGTTAGAATCTATAAATTGTATCTTTCTAGACGATATCGAGGACAATACAATATTAGATGTGAAATCCTACGATACTGTAGATGTTTTGAAAACAATTGAATAAGCAGAAAACTCTCTATTATTTTGTGGTAGAGAGTTTTTGTTAATAAAATTTTACAAAATGACATATATATGTTGCATTGAGCTATGGTGAATGGGCTCAGAAAAAGTTCGAGCAAGACATGGATGAACTGGAGAGTGGAGAATAGCTTGTTACTCTTTTCTCAATCCAGCTAAATGTGATATAATAGTACTAATTTATTGGAATACATGAAAGTTTTTGAAAAATTTCATGTGTTTCTAGTTAAGGAAGTAGGAAAAGTATGTATCCAGATGATAGTTTGACATTGCACACGGACTTGTACCAGATTAATATGATGCAGGTTTACTTTGACCAAGGGATTCACAATAAGAAGGCGGTCTTTGAGGTTTATTTCCGCCAACAGCCTTTTAAGAATGGCTATGCGGTTTTTGCTGGTTTGGAAAGAATTGTGAACTATCTTGAAGACTTGCGTTTTTCAGATAGTGATATTGCCTATTTGGAGTCGCTTGGTTATCATGGGGAATTCTTGGACTATCTTCGCAATTTCAAGTTGGAGTTGACCGTTCGTTCTGCCCAAGAAGGGGATTTGGTTTTTGCTAATGAACCGATTGTGCAGGTGGAAGGCTCTCTAGCCCAATGTCAGTTGGTCGAAACAGCCCTTTTGAACATCGTTAACTACCAGACCTTGGTGGCTACTAAGGCAGCACGTATTCGTTCAGTCATTGAAGATGAACCCTTGATGGAGTTTGGGACACGTCGGGCTCAAGAAATGGATGCGGCTATCTGGGGAACACGCGCAGCGGTGATTGGTGGTGCCAATGGAACTAGCAATGTGCGTGCTGGTAAACTCTTTGATATTCCTGTCTTGGGGACTCATGCCCATGCCTTGGTACAGGTTTATGGTAACGACTATGAGGCTTTTAAGGCTTACGCTGCGACCCACAAAAACTGTGTCTTTCTTGTGGATACCTATGACACCCTTCGCATCGGTGTGCCAGCTGCCATTCAGGTGGCGCGTGAGCTGGGTGACCAGATTAACTTTATGGGTGTGCGGATTGACTCTGGGGATATTGCCTACATTTCTAAGAAAGTCCGTCAGCAACTGGACGAGGCTGGATTTACAGAGGCTAAGATTTATGCTTCTAATGACCTAGATGAAAACACCATCCTCAATCTCAAGATGCAAAAGGCCAAGATTGATGTCTGGGGTGTGGGAACTAAGCTGATTACAGCCTATGACCAGCCAGCTCTTGGGGCAGTTTACAAGATTGTTGCAATCGAAGATGAAAATGGGAACATGCGCAATACGATTAAGCTGTCAAATAATGCTGAAAAAGTGTCTACGCCAGGTAAGAAGCAGGTGTGGCGTATTACCAGTCGTGAAAAAGGCAAGTCAGAAGGCGACTACATTACCTATGATGGTGTGGATGTTGCCAGCATGACAGAAATCAAGATGTTCCATCCGACCTATACATACATCAAGAAGACCGTTCGTAATTTTGATGCCGTGCCTCTCTTGGTGGATATTTTCAAAGATGGGAAATTGATATACAACCTGCCTAGCTTGACTGAGATTCAGGATTATGCTCGTAAGGAATTTGACAAGCTTTGGGATGAATACAAGCGTGTGCTCAATCCGCAGCATTATCCAGTGGATTTGGCGCGTGATGTATGGCAAGACAAGATGGACTTGATTGACAAAATGCGCAAGGACGCCCTCGGTGAAGGAGAAGAAGAATGAGTTTGCAAGAAACGATTATCCAAGAATTGGGCGTAAAACCAGTGATTGATGCCCAAGAAGAAATCCGTCGTTCCATTGATTTCTTAAAAAGATATCTGAAAAAACACCCCTTTCTTAAAACCTTTGTACTAGGGATTTCTGGAGGACAAGACTCAACCTTAGCAGGACGATTGGCTCAACTGGCTATGGAAGAACTGCGAGCAGAAACGGGAGACGACAGCTACAAATTTATCGCTGTCCGCCTGCCTTATGGAGTGCAAGCTGATGAAGCAGACGCTCAAAAGGCCCTAGCCTTTATCCAGCCAGATGTCAGCTTGGTTGTGAATATCAAGGAATCAGCTGATGCCATGACAGCTGCAGTTGAAGCGACAGGTAGTCCTGTTTCAGATTTTAACAAGGGCAATATCAAGGCTCGTAGTCGTATGATTGCTCAGTATGCCCTTGCTGGTGCCCATAGTGGAGCGGTCATTGGAACAGACCACGCCGCGGAAAATATCACAGGTTTCTTTACCAAGTTTGGTGACGGTGGTGCGGATATTCTCCCTCTTTACCGCCTCAATAAACGTCAAGGGAAACAACTCTTGCAGGAACTTGGTGCAGATCCAGCCCTTTATGAAAAAATCCCAACAGCAGACCTAGAAGAAGACAAACCTGGTTTGGCTGACGAGATAGCCCTCGGAGTCACCTATGCAGAGATTGACGACTACCTAGAAGGCAAAACAATCAGCCCAGAATCTCAAGCGACTATCGAAAACTGGTGGCACAAAGGTCAACACAAACGCCACTTACCCATCACCGTATTTGATGACTTTTGGGAGTAAAAAGGTCCGGGGGACCTTTTTAGCTTGAGCCCTGAAATTAAAAAGCAAGAAAAACCCCCACTGGAGGTTTTTACCCTGAGCATGGAAACAAGTAAGCGAGGAAGGTCCAGGGGACCTTTTTCGCTTATTACCTTGAAATTCAAAAGCAAAGTAAATCTAAATTGAGGTTGGGCAGAGAATCATCTATCAGAAAGCGAGGTAGCGTCATGAAATCAATCGGTACGCAAATATTACAGACAGATCGTTTAATCTTGCGAAGATTTTTGGAAAGTGATGCAGAAGCCATGTTTCAGAATTGGGCTTCATCCGCTGAGAATCTAACCTACGTCACTTGGGATCCCCATTCTAATGTCGAAATCACTCGAAATTCGATTCGAAGTTGGGTTGTTTCCTATGCTAATCCCAACTATTACAAATGGGCCATTTGTCTCAAAGAAAACCCGGAGCAGGTGATAGGAGATATCAGCATCGTTGCAATAGATGAGAACGATTCTTCTTGTGAAATTGGCTATGTGTTAGGCAAGAAATACTGGGGTCATGGTATGATGACAGAGGCCTTGAAAGCTGTATTGGACTTTTGTTTTACTCAAGCAGGTTTTCAAGATGTCAGAGCACGATATGCTAGTCTCAATCCAGCTTCAGGTCGTGTCATGGAGAAGGCTGGAATGTCCTATCTAAAGACTATTACCAATGGTGTAGAGAGAAAAGACTATCTTGCGGATCTGATTTATTATCAGATAAGTAGGGAAGACTAGTGAATTTTCTTTTCAGTTTCCATCAAAGTCAGACTGTGTCTGGCTTTTTTTGCAACATTTTTTACATAACCTGATTAAATTCCTATTTTTCCCTATCATTGTCCCTGTTTTTTCTGGAGTTTTGGGTCTATAATAGTCCTATCAAATCAAAGAATGGAGGAAGGCAATGGAGAATATAATCTTTTTTATCAGTGTTTTTCTTGCTGGAATTCTTTCCTTCTTTTCTCCTTGTATCTTACCCTTGTTACCGGTCTATGCAGGGGTCTTGTTGGATGACAAAGATGGTGCTCAGGATTCTAGTGGCAAATTTTCAATCTCACTTGTTAGTTTATTGCGAACTCTGGCCTTTATAGCGGGTATTTCTTTTATCTTTATCTTACTGGGATATGGTGCTGGTTTTTTAGGAGACCTTTTGTATGCCTCTTGGTTTCAGTATGTGACGGGTGCGGTTATCATTCTCTTAGGCTTGCACCAGATGGAAGTCTTACATTTTCAGGGACTCTACAAGGAAAGAAGGATACAATTACAGAGACAGGGGCAAAAGGGTAAGGGCTATAGTCAGGCATTTTTACTGGGGTTGACCTTTAGTTTTGCTTGGACGCCTTGTGTGGGGCCGGTTCTTGGCTCTGTTTTGGCTTTAGCAGCTTCAGGTGGTTCAGGTGCTTGGCAGGGAGCTGGTCTCATGTTAATCTATACGCTGGGTCTAGCGCTACCATTTTTGGTTCTAGCTCTAGCCTCCAGCTATGTTTTGAAACATTTCCGAAAACTTCATCCCTATCTAAGGACCCTCAAAAAAGTGGGTGGTTTCCTCATTATCGTGATGGGAATCTTGGTGCTTTTGGGAAATGCTTCCATTTTGACTACATTATTTGAATAGAGAGGAAAAAGAAATGAAAAAATGGCAAACATGTCTCCTTGGAGTAGGCTCAATCTGTTGCTTGGCAGCCTGTTCGGCTAAAAATATGTCAGACGAATCTACTATGAAGGAGCAAACAAAAACAGAACAAGTTAGTTCGCAAACTGCGACTAAAGGTCAGGCGGTTGCTGATTTTGAACTGACAGGAGTAGATGGCAAGACCTACCGCTTGTCTGATTATAAGGGTAAGAAAGTCTATCTCAAATTCTGGGCTTCTTGGTGTTCCATCTGTCTAGCCAGTCTTCCAGATACCGATGAAATTGCTAAGGATGCTGGTGATGATTATGTTGTCTTGACAGTGGTCTCTCCTGGACACAAGGGGGAACAAGCAGAATCGGACTTTAAGAACTGGTACAAGGGCTTGGATTATAAAAATTTCCCAGTTCTAATTGACCCATCAGGTAAACTTTTAGAAAGTTATGGCGTTCGTTCTTACCCAACTCAAGCCTTTATAGACAAGGAAGGTAAGCTAGTCAAAACTCAACCTGGTTTTATGGATAAGGATATGATTTTAAAAACATTAAAAGAAATGGGGTAGCGAAAGGTCATGAATGATAAAGTAAAATTGTTTGTCTTGGCAGGAATCTTTTTCCTAGCCATAACCGGTTTCTATTTTCTATTGATGCGAAATGCAGGACGGACAGATAGCTCTCAAATTGAGAAAGCGGCAGTTAGCCAAGGAGGAAAAACAGTGAAAAAAACAGAAGTTAGTAAAGATGCAGACTTACACGAAATTTATCTGGCTGGAGGTTGTTTCTGGGGAGTGGAGGAATACTTCTCACGCGTTCCCGGAGTGACAGATGCCGTTTCAGGCTATGCAAATGGTAGAGGGGAAACAACCAAGTACGAATTGATCAACCAAACAGGGCATGCAGAAACAGTCCATGTCACCTATGATGCTAATCAAATTTCCCTCAAGGAAATCCTGCTTCATTATTTCCGTATTATCAATCCAACCAGCAAAAATAAACAAGGAAATGATGTGGGGACACAGTACCGTACTGGTGTTTATTACACAGATGACAAAGATTTAGAGGTGATTAACCAAGTCTTTGATGAGGTGGCTAAGAAATACGATCAACCTTTGGCAGTTGAAAAGGAGGCCTTGAAGAATTTTGTAGTGGCAGAAGATTACCACCAAGACTATCTCAAGAAAAATCCAAATGGCTACTGCCATATCAATGTCAATCAGGCAGCCTATCCCGTCATTGATGCCAGCAAATATCCCAAACCAAGTGATGAGGAATTGAAAAAGACTTTGTCACCTGAGGAGTATGCAGTTACCCAGAAAAATCAAACAGAACGGGCTTTTTCAAACCGCTACTGGGATAAATTTGAATCTGGTATCTATGTGGATGTGGCAACTGGTGAACCTCTCTTTTCATCAAAGGACAAGTTTGAGTCTGGTTGCGGATGGCCTAGTTTCACCCAACCAATCAGTCCAGATGTTGCTACTTACAAAGAAGATAAGTCTTACAATATGACACGCATGGAAGTGCGGAGCCGAGTTGGAGATTCTCACCTTGGCCATGTTTTTACGGACGGCCCACAGGACAAGGGTGGCTTGCGCTACTGTATTAATAGTCTCTCTATCCGCTTTATTCCCAAAGATCAAATGGAAGAAAAAGGCTACGCTTATTTACTAGATTATGTCGATTAAGAAGGCTTTCCTAAGCAGTTAGAGGAGAATTTTGCTATACTGATACTAGTAAGTGACAAAGGAGAGAAGCATGACCTATACAATCTTAATCGTAGAAGATGAATATCTGGTAAGACAAGGCTTGACCAAACTGGTCAATGTAGCAGCCTACGATATGGAAATCATCGGTCAGGCTGAAAATGGAAGACAGGCTTGGGACTTGGTCCAAAAACAGGTGCCAGATATTATTTTAACCGATATCAATATGCCTCAGCTGAATGGCATCCAGTTGGCCAGTCTGGTACGAGAAACCTATCCTCAGGTGCATTTGGTCTTTTTAACAGGCTATGATGATTTTGATTATGCTTTGTCTGCTGTCAAACTCGGTGTGGATGACTACCTGCTTAAGCCCTTTTCTCGTCAGGATATTGAGGAAATGTTGGGGAAAATCAAGCAAAAGTTGGACAAGGAAGAAAAGGAAGAGCAGTTACAAGATTTATTGACCGATAAGTTTGAAGGAAATATGGCCCAGAAGATCCAGTCTCATCTGGCTGATAGCCAGTTTAGTTTAAAGTCTTTAGCCAGTGACTTGGGCTTTAGTCCGACTTATCTGAGTTCTTTGATTAAGAAAGAGTTGGGCCTGCCTTTTCAGGATTATCTGGTGAGAGAACGTGTCAAACAAGCTAAGCTCTTGCTTTTAACTACAGATCTGAAGATTTATGAGATAGCCGAAAAGGTTGGCTTTGAAGATATGAACTATTTTACCCAACGTTTTAAACAGATTGCAGGTGTGACACCTCGTCAGTTTAAGAAGGGGGAAGGTCGATGAAGCGTTCTTCTCTCCTAGTCAGAATGGTTATTTCTATCTTTCTGGTCTTTCTCATTCTCCTAGCTCTGGTCGGGACTTTCTACTATCAATCGAGTTCTTCAGCCATTGAGGCTACCATTGAAGGCAATAGCCAAACGACTATCAGTCAGACTAGCCACTTTATCCAGTCTTATATCAAAAAATTAGAAACCACCTCGACTAGTTTGACCCAGCAGGCAGATGTTTTATCCTATGCTGAGAATCCCAGTCAAGACAAGATCAAGGGAATTCGAGATCTGTTTTTTACCATCTTAAAGTCAGACCAGGATTTGAAAACTGTTGTGCTGGTAACCAAGTCTGGTCAGCTCATTTCTACAGATGACACTGTGCAGATGAAAACTTCCTCAGATATGATGAATGAAGATTGGTACCAAAAGGCCATTCATCAGGGAGCTAAACCAGTTTTAACTCCAGCTCGTAAATCAGATAGTCAGTGGGTCATTTCTGTCACTCAAGAACTTCTTGATGCAAAGGGAGCCAATCTGGGCGTGCTTCGTTTGGATATTTCATATGAAACGCTGGAAGCCTATCTCAATCAACTTCAGTTAGGTCAGCAGGGCTTTGCCTTTATCATCAATGAAAACCATGAATTTGTTTATCATCCTCAACATACAGTTTATAGTTCGTCTATCGAAATGGAGGCCATGAAACCCTATATTAAGACAGGGCAGGGTTACACTCCAGACCACCAATCCTATGTCAGTCAAGAAAAGATTGCTGGAACTGATTGGACGGTGCTTGGCGTGTCTTCGTTGGAGAAGTTAGACCAGGTTCGGAGTCAACTCATGTGGACCTTGCTTGGAGCCAGTTTCACATCTCTTCTTGCCTGTCTCTGCTTGGTGTGGCTTAGTCTTAAACGCTGGATTGCTCCTCTGAATGACTTGAGAGAAATCATGCTGGAGATTGCTTCTGGTAATCAGAATCTTCGTTCCAAGGAAGCGGGTGCTTATGAATTGAGAGAGGTGACTCGCCAGTTCAATGCCATGTTGGATCAGATTGATCAGTTGATGGTAGCTATTCGAAGGCAGGAAGAAACAACCCGTCAGTATGAACTTCAAGCCTTGTCGAGCCAGATTAATCCGCATTTTCTCTATAACACCTTGGACACTATTATCTGGATGGCTGAATTTCAGGATAGTCAGCGTGTGGTGCAGGTGACCAAGTCTTTGGCTACCTACTTCCGCTTAGCGCTCAATCAGGGTAAAGATTTGATTTGCCTGTCTGACGAAATCAATCATGTCCGCCAGTATCTCTTTATCCAGAAACAACGCTATGGAGATAATCTGGAATATGAGATTGATGAAAATCCTGCCTTTGATCATCTAGTCTTGCCCAAGTTGGTGTTACAACCCTTGGTAGAGAATGCCCTTTACCATGGTATCAAGGAGAAGGAAGGTCAGGGACATATTAGAGTTTCTGTCCAGAAACAGGAGACAGGACTAGTCATCCGCATTGAGGATGATGGGGTTGGTTTCCAAGATGCTAGCGATAGTAGTCAAAGTCAACTCAAACGTGGGGGAGTTGGTCTTCAAAACGTTGACCAACGGCTCAAACTTCATTTTGGAGAAGATTACCAAATGAAGATTGATTCTATTCCCTCAAAAGGGACGACAGTTGAAATATACATAAATAGAATAGAAACTAGCTAACTCCCACTCAATTCTGGGAGTTTTATGCGTAATTGGGCAAGCATTCTAGGTTGTCTATCTTGCTAAAACGTAGAAAAAACGATATGATAGATAGTGACAAAAGAGGTATCAAGTATGAAGGAAAAAGACATTCAAAGAGAAACAAGCCAGATTGTAAAAGATGTATTAGAAAAGGCCAATTTGAAGCAAGGATCTATCTTTGTTTTGGGCCTTTCTTCTAGTGAAGTGATAGGTGGTCAGATTGGAAAGGAATCCAGCCAAGAAATTGGGGAAATCATTGTGAAGACCATCCTAGATATCCTAGAAGAAAATGGAATTCATCTAGCTGTTCAAGGTTGTGAACATGTCAATCGGGCCCTCGTTATTGAACGTCAGGTGGCAGAGCAGTTTGGCCTGGAAATCGTCAGTGTCCTTCCAAATCTCCATGCAGGAGGTTCAGGTCAGTTGGCAGCCTTCAAGTTTATGCAAGATCCAGTTGAGGTTGAATTTATCAAGGCTCATGCTGGATTGGATATCGGAGACACTGCAATTGGCATGCATGTTAAGCATGTTCAGGTTCCGATTCGCCCTCTTTTGAGAGAGATTGGGCATGCTCATGTAACGGCTTTAGCAAGCCGTCCCAAATTAATCGGAGGTGCGCGTGCGCATTACCCGCAAGATTCTATTAGAAAGTCGTGAGAATGAGAAAAACAAAACAACAACTAGAAAAAATCACCAAATATTCGATTCGTAAGCTAACTGTTGGGGTAGGTCCTGTAGCCATCGGGGCCTTCCTTTTTGGTGCTAGTACTTTTTCAGTAGATAAGGTGCAAGCCAATGAAGTTGGTGGAGCTCATAGCGTTCATTACCGTTATTTGGCGGAGCAGGAATTGACTGAGTCTGAAAAAGCCCTGATTCACCATGAGGTTCCTACAGAATTTCAAGATGATGATATTCTTTATGTAGTTTATCGCAAGAAGGTAACTACCAGTCAACAACTTCCATACACGGGAAGTAAGGAGCTAGCCCTAGCAGGTCTTGGAATGGCAACGGCTTCTCTAGCAGTCTTTTTGGTGTCTAAAAAAGGTCGTAGAGAAGTTCTAGGTGTTCTCTTGATTGGTTCTTTAGGAGCCAGCACCTTTGTACCTTACGGGACATTTGCATTTGAAAATAAAGAATTGCTTTCTTATAACCAAACTATTTCGGCCTCTACACATGAAGGATTGGCTGAAGGGATTATTCACATCGAAGGCTATGAATACTTTGGATACTTTAAGGAAGCAGAACTCCATCCATCAACACCGGATTCAGCTGAGAAGCCTCAGTTGCCAGTCGAAAAGCAAAGTGCAAATGAAATCGAGAAAACAGAAGTAGTTCAAGAAAGACCTGCTGTTGCTTCAGAAACTGTCGTCGAAAAACCTGCTATCACTACCGAACCTGTTGTTGAAAAACCTGTGGCACAAACTCCGGTTGCTCCTGCTGTTGAAGAAAAACCAGTTTCTGAAAAGCCTCAGACCAGACTGGAAGTGAGCTTGGTGGAGATTCCGTTTGAAACAGTCACAAATCCAGATGCGAATCTAGCAGAAGGACAGACTCGTATCGTCACAGCTGGAGTAAATGGTCAGCGTCGCCTTGTAACTAAAGTATTGATGGTCAACGGTCAAGAAGTTAGAGAAGTCATCGAAGACCAAGTAGTCCAAAATCCTGTGTCGCAAGTTATTGCAGTCGGAACTAAGAAAGAGGTGCAACCTGCCCCAACTCCAGCACCACAAGCCGAACCAACTCACCAAGTAGCTAAAGGTACGCAAGAAGAAGGTAAGGTAGGCCAAGCATTAACACAACCCGAATTACCAGAGGCTCCAGTTGAAACGAAGGGGACCCAAGAAGAAGGCAAAGCAGGTCAAGCTCTAACACAACCAGAACTTCCAGAGGCTCCAATCGAAGCAAAAGGTACCCAAGAGGAAGGCAAAGAAGGCCAAGCCTTAACACAACCAACCTTACCAGAAGCTCCAATCGAAGTAAAAGGTACCCAAGAGGAAGGTAAAGCAGGTCAAGCCCTTGTACAAGAACAGTTACCTGAGTACAAAGTAACTGAGGGAACCCTTGTTGAAACATCGACTACAGACCTAGACTACAAAACTGAAACGACTGAGGATACAACTAAGTATACGGACGAAGAAACTGTCGTAAGAAATGGTGAAAAAGGAAGTCAAGTTACAAAAACAACCTATAAAACGGTAGAAGGTGTCAAAACTGACCAAGTTCTTTCAACTAGCACAGAAGTTACCAAGGAGCCTGTAAACCAACAGGTAAGTCGTGGTACAAAACCAATTGAAGGAACTCTTGTAGAAGAAAGTCTTGAAAAGATTCCATTTAAGGAAGTTGTTAAAGAAGATGACCAACTGAAAAAAGGCTTAGAAGTTGTAGCTCAAGAAGGAAAAGAAGGCCAGAAAAAAATCACCAAGACCTTTAATACCATTAAGGGAGTTAAAACAGAAGACGCTCCAAAAGTTACAGAGGAAATCATTGAGGCACCTCAAGATAAAATTTTGAAACGTGGTACCAAGAGCTTTGAAAAACCAGTATTGACCATCACAGCAGTTGAACCTAAGGATTTGAAGCGTACTTCAGATGTTAAATACAGTCTAGAAAATCCAAGTAAGGTGGCCATTAAATCTATCACACTAACTCTGAAAAAAGGTGATGAGATTGTGAAAACCTGGAATGTTTCACCAGACGACTTGACAACGACCCTGACAGATTTGCAGTACTACAAGGATTATAAACTTGAAACGAAGATGGTTTATGACCGTGGTGAGGGTGATGAGGAAGAAGTTCTAAAAGAAGAACCGCTAAGAATTGACCTCAAAAAAGTTGAAATCAAAAACATCAAAGAAACAAGCTTGATGAGTGTGGACGCTGATGGTAACGAAACAGATACTAGTTTGCTGACAGAAAAACCAGCTGATCTTGCTCCACTTTACCTACGAGTTACAACTCACGACAACAAAGTTACAAGACTGGCCGTTGATAAGATTGAAGAAGTAGAAAAAGACGGAAAAACCTTATACAAAGTCACTGCCAAAGCACCTGATTTGATTCAACGGAATTCTGACAACACACTAAGCGAAGAGTATGTACATTACTTTGAAAAACAATTACCAAAGATTGGAAATGTCTATTACAACTTTAAAGAACTCATTGAGGATATGCAAAAAGACCCAACTGGTGAGTTTAAACTTGGTGCAGATTTGAATGCTGCCAATGTTCCAACACCAAGTAAACAGTATGTAACAGGAACGTTTAAAGGTAAGTTGTCTAGTGATGGGGATAACCGCTTTACAATTCATAACCTAGCGCGTCCACTATTCAACCGAGTTGAAAACGCTCATATTCATGACTTCAATCTAGGTAATGTCGATATCAACATGCCTTGGGCTAATAAGACAGCACCGCTTGGTGAGATGTTTAAAAAGTCAACGATTGAAAACATTAAAGTAACAGGTAATGTTGTAGGTAACAATGATGTTACTGGTATGGTCAATAAACTGGATGAATCCAATATGCGTAATGTAGCCTTTATTGGTAACATTACAAGTGTAGGTAATGCAGGATGGTGGTCTGGTGGCCTTGTTAGCGAAAGCTGGAGAAGTAACACAGACACCTCTTACATTGATGCATATATTAAAGGGAATAAAGCTAAGGTCGGTGGCCTTGTTGCTAAATTGAATCACGGTGATAACCCAATGGACGTTAGTGCATGGGGACGTCTGAAGAATTCAGTGGCAAAAGGTACGATTGATGTGAAAGAACCTCTTGAAACAGGTGGTCTGCTTCATTCTAACTGGTCGTGGGGGCTTGCTGAAAATAACGTTACCATGATGAAAGTGAAGAATGGTGGTGAGATTCTTTACGGTTCTCGTGATGCAGAGGATGATGATTACTTTGGTGCAAACTGGGTTCGAAATAATAATGTATTCGTTAATGGTGTAAGTGAAGGTAAACAATCATATTCTCGCTCTAGTCGTTGGAAAGGTGTTTCCCAAGAAGAAGCTGATGCCAGAATTGCTAAAATGGGAATTACTGCACATGAATATACAATAACTGAACATTTTGTAGATAAGTTAAACCATAAGGCAGCAAAAGCAGATACTTACAAATCTACTCAAGATTATGACGTATCTCGTGAACTTGCTTACCGTAATATTGAAAAACTTCAACCATTCTACAATAAAGAGTGGATTATAAACCAAGGTAACAAGATTCCTGCAGATTCTAAATTACTAAATACGGAAGTTTTATCTGTTACAGGTATGAAAGATGGACAATTTGTGACTGATTTATCAGATGCTGACCATATTATGATTCATTACGCTGATAAGACGAAAGAAATTAAGGCTATTACACAAAAAGAATCTAAGGTTCAACAAGTTCGTGAATATAGTATTGAAGGATTAGGTGATGTTGTCTATACACCAAACATGGTTGTTAAAGATCGTGCAAATTTGATTAATGATATCAAAGCTAAATTAGCTTCTGTTGAACTTGATTCAGATGAAGTTCGTAAGATTAATAACAATCCTAAGATGTTATACATGGAAGAAAGCTTCAAAGAAGTAAAAGATAATCTTGATGCTTTAGTTAAAGCTTTAGTTGAAAATGAAGACCATCAATTAAATACGGACGAAGCAGCTAAACGTGCATTGATTAAAAAAGTTGAAGATAACAAAGCTAAAATCATGTTAGCTCTGGCTTACTTAAATCAATACTATGGAATTAAATTTGACGGATTAAATATCAAAAATATGATGACCTTCAAACCGGATTTCTACGGTAAGAACGTTAGCGTACTTGATAGATTAATCAGCTTCGCATCAAATGGTAATAACCTAAAAGGTGATCAATCACACGATGCATTTAACAGAGCTCTTGCAAGTGCTACTGGTAAAGCTAACTTACACGAATTCCTGAAGTACAACATGGAATTATTCACTAGTGAAACAGATATGAATACTTGGTTCAAGAATAACATTGCAGACAATGCTTATGTTGTTGAGAAACAATCATCAAATCCTGATTTTGCGAATAAGAAACATAAATTGTATGAAGTAATTAATAATGGACATCACGGACGTTATATTTTACCACTTTTGAATTTGAAGAAAGCGCATATGATCTTAATTACAACCTATAATACCATTGCCTTTAGTTCATTTGAGAAATACGGTAAGAACACAGCAGAAGAACGTAAAGCGTTCAAAAAGCAAGTTGATTTACGTGCGCAAGAACAAATCAATTATTTAGACTTCTGGTCAAGACTTGCTGCAGATAATGTACGAAATAATCTTCTTAAGAGTGAAAATATGGTACCATCTGCCATTTGGGATAATCATGATGTACCAGGTCTTGGTTGGGTTGACCGTATGGGACATACGAAGAAAGGTGATTTTGCTCCAATTCGTGAATTCTATGGTCCGACTGATAAGTGGCACGGATACAATGGAATGGGTGCATACGCTTATATCTTCCAAAATCCACAACCACAAGAGGCTGTATATTATATCATCTCTAGTATGATTAGTGATTTTGGTACATCTGCATTCACTCACGAAACAACTCATATCAATGACCGTATGGCCTACTTAGGAACATGGCGTCACCGTGAAGGAACAGACGTTGAAGCCTTTGCTCAAGGTATGTTACAATCACCATCAGTCTCAAATCCAAATGGTGAATATGGTGCCTTAGGATTAAACATGGCTTATGAACGTCAAAATGATGGTAATCAATGGTATAACTATAATCCTAATATGCTAGATAGTCGTCAGAAGATTGATCATTACATGAAGAACTATAATGAATCAATGATGATGCTTGATTACTTAGAAGCTGATGCGGTCATTAAGAAAAATGAAGGAACCAATGATAAGTGGTTCAAGAAAATGGATCGAGAATGGCGTTCGAATGCTGATCGTAACAGTCTAAAAGGTGAACCACATCAATGGGATAAACTTCGTGATTTAAATGATGAAGAGAAAAACATGAAGTTGACAACGATTGATCAATTGGTAAACAATAACTTTGTTACCAAGCATGGAATGCCTGGTAATGGACGTTATCGTTCAGAAGGTTTCGACACTGCTTATCAAACCGTTAATATGATGGCAGGTATCTATGGTGGTAACACAAGTAGAAGTACTGTAGGTTCTATTTCATTTAAACATAATACATTCCGTATGTGGGGTTACTTTGGTTATCTCGATGGTTTCTTAGGATACGCTTCTAATAAATATAAAGATGCTGCTAAGAAAGAAAACAATGGTTATGTTGGAGATGATTTCATCATTAAGAAAGTTTCAAATGGAAGATTCCAAAACTTAGAAGAATGGAAATCTGCTTGGTACCATGAAGTATATGAGAAAGCTCAAAAAGGTTTTGTTGAAATTGAAATTAATGGTGAGAAAATTTCAACTTATGCAAGACTTCAAGAATTATTTGATGAAGCAGTTGAGAAAGATCTTAAAGGGAATGGATTTGGAAATACAGTTGGTCTGAAAGAGAAAGTTTATAAACAACTCTTACAAAAATCTAATGGATTTACTGGAGATTTGTTTACTAAATAGTAGATAAGACTAATAGAATAATAAAAAGGTAGATCAGTTTTATCTGAATCTGCCTTTTTTATGTTTTTAAAGTCTTTGGTTGTTAAATTACAAGCATAATTATTGAAAAAATGAATCTAAATTAGTTTTCTAAAAAGTAACTGAAGTGGGAAGTAATTCCTTATTTTATGGATAGTGAGATCGTTCAAACAACTTGCAAAAATAGCTTAAAAATTATAAAATTAATGGTATAGTGTTTTATAAATATATATAAAAATCAATATAATATAATGCTGAGAAAGAAAGAGTTATTATAAATGAAGAACAAGATTACTGTTAAGTCCCTTGAGAATCAGAAAAAAGAAAAGATCGTGCGTTTCTCCATTCGTAAATATAGTTTTGGTGCAGCGAGTGTAGCGGTTGCTGCCTTTTTAATGTTTTTAGGAAATGGGGCAGTTTCTGCGGATCAATTGAAAGTAACTGAAGAGACTTCTAGTAAAATAGAGTTGGCTCGAGAAGGTGGGGATAAGGCTGAAAACCAGAGTGAGTCAAAAATCAGTAAACCAGAATTATATAAAAATCAACTTGCAAATTATGTTGGTGAAATTGAAGGTAAGATTTCGAGTGGAGCCTACACCAATAAGACTGAGGAAAGTGTAGCGAGTCTAGCTGCTGAGTTAGCTAGTGCAAAAGCGACATTAGCGAGCGCGAGCACGCAAGAAGAGTTGACGAACGCCTATCAAAAACTAGTAACTGCTGTTAACTCAAAACTAAGAAATAAGCCGGTTGAGAAAAAAGAAATTGTCTCAACAGATACTACTGAGGGTAAAGAAACAGTTGGTATCGAAGCTGAGAATACTGAGAAAGCATCAGAATCAAATGCGATTGAAAATACAGGAGCGAATGATTCCCGTAATGGAAGTAAGATTGAAGCAGATACTACATTCCGTGCAGCTGTCAATCAAGATCCAAAGGTAGATTTCACGTTCTCGATTCCAGCTGAGAAGAAAATCTATATCTATAATGAAGAGCATTTCTCATTAGAAATTCCAGTATATTCCGAAACAGGAAAGATTCGCTATGCAACTATTAAGAAAGGATCACGACAAAGATTTCCTAATGTTGCAGGTACGGATAATGACTTGGATGTTGAATTTGGATTCACAGCTAGGGTAATAAACCGAGCGGAAACAGCAGGAGTAACATCGGATGCGAGTCAAGCAAATCCTGCAAAAATCGTCATTACGGGTCGTCCAAATGATGTGCTGAAAAAACACAGAGATTATACAAAACAAGAAACCCAAACATTAAACATTGGTACTCGTTATGTTCAGGTAGTTGATGACCAAGGTAGAGAAAATCTTAAAAAAGGGGATAGTATTACAGATCCAGGGTATTTCTACTTAGTATTAAAAGCTCAATCTAAAAAATACGCCCTAAGATCTCAACCTACAGATGAAAAAATTTCTGTAAGTAGTTTAACAAATCCAACGGCAGAAGACTTGCAAAAAATCAAAGATAGTATTCAACTAGAATATTCAACAACGAACGAAGATGCAAGATTTGCTGATAAACGTGGAACTTTGGTAGAACATCCTGAGGATGTTATCCAATCGGTTAATATAGTAGGGAATAACATTGTTGTTACATTTACAGACGGCTCTACGAAGACGAAACCAGTAGGAGAGATAGTTAGAAAAAATACTCCTCCGACTGTTAATCTTCCATATTCAAACGAAGCGAACAGAAATATTTATATCTATTCTGGAGAAGAGACAGATCTGACATTCACTGCAACGGATGAATCTAAGATTAAAGATCTAAAACTTCGTGGTCCTGGTGACGTTAACTACAATAACGCAACTAGTTATGGTTTAGCAGTTGGGAAAGTGACAGACAGTGCTCTATCAAGTGGAGAAGGTTCTGTTTCTGAAGATAAGAAAACCGCAACGATTAAAATGACTGGAACTACTAACCTTACAGCTGACCAAAAATGGACGAGTGTAATCGTTGCTAAAGATGATAATAATGGAGAAAGTGCACCTTTTGATGGAAGAATCAATGCTACTACAAATCCAGCAGAACGCCAAAAAATTGAAGGTTATGTAGAATTTGTTGTAAAAAATCAAACATCAAAATATGATATTAAAGCTCCAGAAGGAACCGTTAGTGTCGTAGACCCTGCGAATGTAACTGCTGAAGAGTTCGAAAAAATTAAGGAAAAAGTAAAAATCGAATACTCTCAAACTAACGATGATGTAAATCTTACAAGTAAGAGAGGACAAGCTGTCGATAATCAAGCAACAAGAATTTCTACGATTACAAAAGATGCTAGTGGAAACCTTGTTGTGACGTATAAAGATGGTTCAACTGATACAAAACTTTTATCAGAGTTCACAAGTTTAAATAAACAACCTGCAATTGATGCAGTTAACAAAGCTGCTGAAGATAAGATTGCAGAGATTAATGCGAATACAAATGCTACTGCAGAAGAAAAAGCCACTGCAATCGAAAAAGTTAATGCTGATAAGACGAAAGCTTTAACAGCAATTAATGATAACTCGGTAACGACAAAAGCAGCATTAGATAATGCGAAAACATCAGGAACAACGGCGATTAGCAATGACAATCCTGTATCCACTAAGAAAGATACGGCAAAAGCAGCTATCGATACAGCTTTAAGAGAGAAAGAAGTAGCAATTGATGCGAACAATGCCTTAACGATAGAAGAGAAGAATGCAGCAAAAGCAGCTGCACTAGCAAAAGCAACTGCAGCAAAAACAGCAATCGATAATGCAACAACTAATGCAGCTGTAGATCAAGCTAAAACAGATGGTACAACAAGTGTAAATTCAGTGACGCCAACAGCGGTAGCAAAACCTGCTGCTAAGAAAGCAATTGAAGATGCGCTGAATGCGAAAGTAGCACAACTTGATGCAAGAAATGATTTAACAACTGAAGAAAAAGAAGCGGCAAAAGCAGCTGCACTAGCAAAAGCAACTGCAGCAAAAACAGCAATTGATAGTGCAACAACAAACGCAACTGTAGATAGTGCTAAAACATCGGGGGTTGCTGATGTGGAAAGTGTTAATCCGCAAGCAAGTCAAAAGAAAACTGATGCAAAAAATGCTGTAGATGAAGCTTTAAAAGCAAAAGAAGCAGCAATCGATGCGAATAACGACTTAACAGACGAAGAGAAAACTGCAGCGAAAGCTGACGCGAAAGCAAAAGCAGACGCAGCGAAAACAGCCATCGACAACGCAACAACAAACGATGCAGTAACTCAAGCTAAAAATGATGGAGCAATAAGTGTAGACTCAGTAACTCCAACGCCAGTAGCTAAGCCAGCTGCTAAGCAAGCAATAGATGACGCACTTAAAGCTAAGAAAGATGCGATTGACGCGAACAACGACTTAACAGCAGAAGAAAAAGTAAAAGCTAAGGAAGATGCGAAAGCCAAAGCAGATGCAGCGAAACAAGCAATCGATAACGCAACAACAAATGACGCGGTAACGCAAGCTAAAAACGATGGAGCAACAAGTGTAGATTCGGTGAATCCAACAGCGCAAGCAAAACCAGCAGCTAAAAAAGCAATAGATGACGCACTTAAAGCTAAGAACGATGCGATTGATGCAAACAATGACTTAACAGCAGAAGAAAAAGTAAAAGCTAAGGAAGATGCGAAAGCTAAAGCAGACGTAGCCAAACAAGCCATCGATAATGCAACAACAAATGACGCAGTAACGCAAGCTAATGCTAACGGAACAACAGAAGTAAATAATGTAAATCCAACAGCGCAAGCAAAACCAGCAGCTAAGAAGGCAATTGACGATGTGCTTAAAGCTAAGAATGACGCAATCGATGCGAATAACGACTTAACAGCTGAAGAAAAAGCAAAAGCTAAGGAAGACGCGAAAGCAAAAGCAGACGTAGCGAAGCAAGCTATCGATAACGCAACAACAAATGATGCAGTAACTCAAGCTAAAAACGATGGAGCAACAAAGGTAGATTCAGTAAATCCAGTAGCAGTTAAGAAACCAGAAGCTAAGAAAGCAATAGACGATGCGCTTAAAGCTAAGAACGATGCGATTGATGCGAACAACGACTTAACAGCTGAAGAAAAAGCAAAAGCTAAGGAAGATGCAAAAGCGAAAGCAGACGCAGCGAAACAAGCAATCGACAACGCAAAAACAAACGCAGGTGTAGACCAAGCTAAGACAGATGGAACAACATCAGTAGACTCAGTAACTCCAACACCAGCAGCTAAACCGACTGCAAAACAAGCAATCGATGATACGCTTAAAGCTAAGAACGAAGCGATCGATGCGAACAACGACTTAACAGACGAAGAGAAAACTGCAGCGAAAGCTGACGCGAAAGCGAAAGCAGACGCAGCGAAACAAGCAATCGACAACGCAACAACAAACGATGCAGTAACTCAAGCTAAAAACGATGGAGCAACAAGTGTAGACTCAGTAACTCCAACAGCGCAAGCAAAACCAGCTGCTAAAAAAGCAGTGGAAGATGCGCTTAAAGCAAAAGAAGCAGAAATCGATGCGAACAACGACTTAACAGCTGAAGAAAAAACAGCAGCGAAAGCTGATGCGAAGGCAAAAGCCGACGCAGCGAAACAAGCAATCGATAATGCAACAACAAATGACGCAGTAACGCAAGCTAAAAATGATGGAGCAACATCAGTAGACTCGGTAAATCCAACAGCGCAAGCAAAACCAGCATCTAAAAAAGCAATAGATGACGCACTTAAAGCTAAGAACGATGCGATTGACGCAAACAATGACTTAACAGCAGAAGAAAAAGTAAAAGCTAAGGAAGATGCGAAAGCCAAAGCAGATGCAGCGAAACAAGCCATCGATAATGCAACAACAAATGACGCGGTAACGCAAGCTAAAAACGATGGAGCAACAAGTGTAGATTCAGTGAATCCAACGCCAGAAGCGAAACCAGTGGCTAAAAAAGCGATTGATGACGCTCTGAAAGCTAAAAACGATGCGATCAATGCTCGTACAGATTTAACAGACGAAGAAAAAACAGCAGCGAAAGCTGACGTGAAAGCAAAAGCAGACGCAGCAAAACAAGCAATCGACAATGCGAAAACAAATGCAGGAGTGGAACAAGCTAAAAATGACGGAGCGACAAGTGTAGCTTCAGTGACTCCAACGCCAGTAGCTAAGCCAGCGGCTAAAAAAGCAATAGACGATGCGCTTAAAGCTAAGGAAGCAGAAATCGATGCGAACAACGACTTAACAGCTGAAGAGAAAGCAAAAGCTAAGGAAGATGCAAA